>NZ_AWGW01000027.1:0-110158 GCF_000477535.1 Segatella salivae F0493 | reverse complement strand
AGCCAAGCGTAAATATGAATTGGCCATAACAGGCAAAACCACAGCCGAGGGCAAGCCCAAAACCATTTGGGTGGGCGTGAATAAGGATGGAACGCTGTACCTCGTGGAGGAGAAGAAGCCGAAGGCGAATGAGAAGCCGAAAGCCGGCGGCGGAACAACCGAACAGCCCAACTTTGGGATTAAACATAAAAACCAACCATAAAATTATCGAGCTTAGGGAAATGCGCAAAGCCGCATTCATAAATTAACTCTTATTGCGACGAAAACCTGCGCAGTGGCGTAGTTATACAATAGGTATCGTCATAAATACTCCTAAGTCTAAAGTGGTGGTGCAGCGCTGTTGCGATAACAGTGCTGCACCCTTTTTTATGCGGATTTGTTTTTTATACTTAAATCTCAATTCATCAAATACTAAAAGAGCCGTTTGAACGTTGTTATAACATACGAATCATAAATCTTTGAAACCAAGAACGCAATCCATAAAAATAACCATCGCATGAAAACAAGAATCATTTCAGCTGCCATTCTCGCCATAGGCTTGATGGCTTTGGGCCTTTTCATCAAAGGCGGTATCGACGATTATGCTAACAAAGACCGACAGGTGAGTGTGAAAGGATTGGCCGAACGCGAGGTCGCTGCAGACAAAGTGACGTGGCCCATCGTGTCGAAAGAACAGGGCAACAACCTGCTTGAACTCTACGACCGCATCGCCGTGAAGCAACAAAAGATTAAGCAATTCTTAATCAAAAGCGGCATTCAACCCAACGAAATCAGTATAAACCCACCAAAGGTGGTTGATGTAAAAGCCGAGCAGTATTCTTCAAACGAAAGAGAATATCGCTATTATGCAACGCTCATCATCACGGTTACTTCGCACAAAGTAGACCTGGTGAGAAGCATTATTGCCCGTCAAGGTGAGCTGCTTAAACAAGGCATCGCCATCGTTGCAGACGACAACGAAGACTTCATCGACTACGACTATGTTTCGTTCAAGGCCATGAAGCCTCGCATGATGCAAGAAGCTATCGCCAACGCGGAAACGACTGCCCAGCAGTTTGCCAAGAACAGCCACTCAAAACTCAATAAAATTGTGAGTGCAGACCAAGGCCAATTCAGCATTGAAGACCGCGATTCAAACACGCCTTACATCAAGAAGGTTAGAGTGGTGACCACCGTAACCTATTCGCTGAAGGACTGACAGAAGAAAAGTACTCTCGAACCGCAATCCATAACAACATTCATCACACCATAGACATGAACAGAAAGTTTTATCTTAAAACGATTATTGCAACACTGTTGTTCTGCCTTTCCACACTCACATCACAGGCTAGCGGGGGTGATTTCACCACCGGCAAAAACACTTTTTTGCTGAATGGCCAGCCCTTTGTGGTCAAAGCTGCCGAACTTCACTATCCTCGCATTCCACGTCCCTATTGGGATCAGCGCATCAAGATGTGCAAAGCACTCGGCATGAACACCATTTGCCTTTATGTTTTCTGGAACATCCATGAACAGCAAGAGGGTAAATATGACTTCACAGGCAACAATGACGTGGCTGCTTTCTGCCGATTGGCGCAGAAAAACGGCATGTATGTCATCGTGCGTCCAGGCCCTTACGTGTGTGCAGAATGGGAAATGGGAGGACTTCCCTGGTGGCTTTTGAAAAAGAAAGATATCCGGTTGCGCGAGGACGACCCCTATTTCATGGCGCGTGTAAAAGCTTTCGAGACTGAAGTGGGACGCCAATTGGCCCCGCTGACCATACAAAACGGTGGACCAATCATCATGGTGCAAGTGGAGAACGAATATGGTTCCTACGGCATCAACAAGAAATATGTGAGCCAAATTCGCGACATCGTGAAGGCTTCGGGCTTCGACAAAGTAACGCTGTTTCAATGCGATTGGGCCAGCAACTTCGAGAACAACGGACTCAACGACTTGCTTTGGACCATGAATTTCGGTACGGGTTCGAATATCGATGCACAGTTTAAGCGTCTCAAACAGCTTCGACCTGAGACGCCATTGATGTGTTCTGAGTTCTGGAGTGGCTGGTTTGACAAGTGGGGAGCACGTCATGAAACGCGACCGGCAAAGGCTATGGTGGAAGGCATTAATGAGATGTTGAGCAAGAATATCTCCTTTTCGCTCTACATGACTCATGGAGGAACCTCCTTCGGTCATTGGGCTGGAGCCAATAGTCCGGGCTTTGCGCCCGACGTAACGTCGTATGATTACGATGCACCTATCAATGAATATGGCCATGCTACGCCTAAGTTTTGGGAACTGCGCAAGACAATGCAGAAGTACAACGGAGGCAAACGGCTGCCCGATGTGCCTAAACCCGCAGCGCCAATCATCACGATTCCGAAGATGACACTTACTGAATTCAGTCCGCTCACCTTAGGGATGAGTATGCCAACAACGAGCCATGACATCAAGAGTTTTGAGGAAATGAATCTTGGTTGGGGTGCAATGTTCTACGAAACCAAACTTCCTCAAATTGAAAAGTCAAGCCGGTTGTCTCTCAACGAAGCACACGACTATGCGCAAATCTTTATTAATAACAAATTCATCGGCACGATAGACCGCACGAAGAACGAAAAAAGCATCAAACTTCCACCTGTGAAGCAAGGGGCAACCCTAACCATTCTTATCGAAGCGATGGGGCGCATTAACTTCGGACGGGCCGTGAAAGACTTTAAGGGAATTACCGAAAGTGTGACCATCGACACAGAGATTAATAGCCATGATGTGAGTTATCATCTCAAAAATTGGGTGATTGCACCGATTTTCGACAGCCATAAAACGGCACAACATGCCTTCGACAAGCTGGATGAAACCTATCGTTGCTTCAGTCCTATCAACTTTTCCTCGCCGTCTATCGGCTATTATCGCGGTTACTTCAACCTGAAAAAGGTGGGCGACACGTTCCTAAATCTTGAACAATGGGGCAAGGGTCAGGTCTATGTCAATGGGCATGCGCTCGGTCGTTTCTGGCGTATCGGGCCTCAACAGACGCTCTATCTCCCCGGCTGCTGGCTGAAGAAAGGACGCAATGAAATCATCGTCATGGACATTGTCGGCCCGAAAGCGCCCGTGATTTGGGGACAAGACCAACCTGAACTGAATAAACTGCAGTTGGAAAAGACCAATAAGCACAACAATCCGGGCGACCGCCCAGACCTCAATTCGGCTCAACCAGTAGCCCAAGGAGCCCTTCTTGCCACAGATCTTTGCCAAACTATAGAATTCAATCGCCCTGCCAAAGGCCGCTATATCGCCATAGAATGTAAGAACGTTCATGGCACAAATGATTACGTTGCCATAGCCGAACTCTATGCGCTCAATGCTGAAGGCGACCGCATCTCACGCGATTCGTGGTCTGTAAAATATGCGGATAGTGAGGAAGAAGACGGTAATCACACGGGAGATAAGGCTTTTGATCAACAGGAAACAACGTATTGGAAGACACAAGAAGGTAACTCTTTCCCCCATTTGCTCGTCATAGATCTCGGTGAAGTGCGCACACTCACGGGTCTACAAGTCCTCTCTCGCACTGAGAAAGGAAGTCCGGGAGCACTGAAAGACTATAAAATCTTTGTGTATTAAACCTCATCACCGCGCATCAAACGAAAGACCTAAGCTTTGGATTATTTTTGAAATCCTGTTTCTTTTCAAAGCTTAGGCCTTTCATTTCATTAATACCCGATTCATTCTTACACAGCCTTCCGCATGCCATTCCATAGGAATCAGCCATCCATCTGCGGCATATTCTGCCACCAACTGACGCATTTCGTTTGGCAATATGCATTTAATGACTTTCAATCCAAATGTTTTCTCTAAAAAACTACTATCTTTGCACAAAACGAATCGAATGAAACGGAACGAAATCTATCTACGCCTCTGCCTCTTGTTCATGGCGCTAACGAGTGTACTCCCCATGTTCTCACAAGGCTATCACACGAACTTCATGCTCTCACCAGCCCATTTCTGCGACACGATTCCTCTTGAATTTGAAGACAATCAACTATACATTCCCATCACAATGCAGGGCCATCGGCTACGCATTAACCTTGACACGGGCTCAAGTCAAGGCATGATTTTCCAAGGTTCGCGACTCAATTGGAACCGCGATTTGGGGAATATTGTCTCGCGAGATGCCAACGATCATCTTGACACAATGAAGGTTGTGACCCTCCCTTCCTTTCAGTTGGGGCGCCTCACCATTACTGATTATGTCGCTGCTATCATGCCGAAACCTATCGCCAAAAGCCATTATGATGCCATCATTGGCTTTGATCTCTTCCAAAAAGGCATCTGCGCGAAGATAGATACACAGAAAAAGACACTCATTTTAACCGACAATCGTCATGCCTTCGACAACGAACCGGGCTATGACCTGCGCTATAAACTCAAATGGTTTGTGCCTTACGTGCTCGTGAGTCCATTCATTCGTCATGTCGACGAGGTGCTTTTCGACACAGGTTCTCGCCCACTCTACACGATGAACAAACAGAGTTTCGACCGCCACGCCTATAAAAGTAAGAATGTAGAAAGCCAGGTTGAGGGTCGCACACGCGGTCAGTTAGCCATTGGAGTACATGGCATTGAACTGCAAGACGAGGTGGCTTTCCTACATCTTGACCGCTTAAAATGGGACCGATTCGCCCTAACCAACATCCACTCTGTTACCACTCAAGGCTCAAGTAGAATCGGAGCACAACTGCTCAACTATGGAACGATAACGATAAATCCCTTCCGTCGCACATTAACCTTTAGGCCTTTTGCCGACAACGACAGCGTAGAGGTGGGCAATAAGCCCTTCCGTATAGCCTTCGTTCCTAACAAAGGACGAGCTTGTGTGGGCCTCATCTTCGAGCAAAGTGACATCTACAAAGCAGGTATGCGACAAGGAGATATCGTGCTTTCCATTAATAGTAAGCCCATCAATAGCTTTGAAGAATTCCTCCACTACCCTTTCGTTGACGGACAAGTTTACACGTTCACTGTACGAACTAAAGAGGGACAACTGAAAGAAGTGGTAAGTAAAAGATAATGTTTTGCACGCTTTTCATTACCTTTGCCATTGAAATCATGTAACCAAACCTTACCACTGAACATTAAAAACCTTTGCATGAAACACCTGATTCTACTTACCTTATCTTGCCTTTTCAGCCTTTCGACGATTGCTCAACCTGCACTTGTCATGCAAAACAACGTCACTTATCTGAACATGATGAATGGACTTCCGAGCAATTTTGTTGATGATCTCTACACCGATAGTTATGGATTCATGTGGATAGCAACCCATAGTGGTGGCCTTGTTCGTTATGATGGATATGCTTATCGCTACTTCGGCACAGGCAAAAGTGACATGACAACACACAGCAATACGTGTCATAACATTACCGAAGATCGCTTTCATCGGCTCTGGGTTTGTTTCGATGAATACACCGAAGTGATTGACTTAAAGACCATGAAGACCATTGTTCCAAAGAGCACGAACGACAAACTGCGACACCTTCTGCGTCAACTCTCCGTGAAAGTCTATTGTGATTACAAGGGTGCAATATGGCTTGTTGGGCGGTCGATGATAACCCATCTTAGCTTTGATCAAATGGGAAATGTGCACCAAATTCGCCAAATTGCTTACCAAGGGAATACTCCCGACATCACGATAGCCGACATTAACCACGACGGAAGCCTATGGGCTGCCATTGATGGAGGGCTTTGTCGCCTCGTGGTTTCAGGCAATAAATTAGTGAAATGCAGTCTCGGCGCACCACTTTCTAAGCTTCATAACACCTTCATTACCTCCTTATTACGCCACCAAAACCATATTTGGATAGGCACATGGCAAGGTCTTTTACGTTATGATGTCTCTTCAAACACCCTGCAAACCTATCGACATTCCAATGCCATTCACACGCTTTCACACGATTATGTATCATCACTTGCCTTGTCTCCCAACAACCAATTGATTGTCGGAACCTTAGGCGGTGTGAACTTCTATCAGCCTAAAAGCGACGACTTCTCCATGTGGACTACCGACAGCAAGCATCATCCTTTGAGCAGCAATTTCGTGAATTGCATCGCCGTTGACCATGGTTCAATCTGGATTGGCACAGAAACGGGAGGCATCATCAAGTTAAATCCGCGCCCACTTCAACTCGAAAATTTCGCTCATTCAACCGAGCCGACGAGTCTATCTGCCAATGCTGTCAATGCGATGTATGCCGAACCTGACGGCACGTTGTGGGTAGGAACAGTAGAAGGAGGCTTGAATCGCAAGGCAAAAGAGGCGAAAACCTTCACCCATTTCACGACCGCCAACTCGTCATTAAGCCATAACGCTGTATCAACGCTTGCCGCAGATGACCATCAGAACCTATGGATTGGCACATGGGGCGGCGGACTTAACCTCATCAACCTACGCACCCATGCCACCATTCAGCGGTTAAAACTTCCCGAAGTCTATGCCCGCCTCACGCAGTTTATAGGCGCCTTGTGCATGGATCAACGTAATCAATTGATGTGGATTGGTACAAATGATGGTGTCTTTGCCTTCGATTTACGACGTCATCAACTATTCGAACCCTTCAAAAACTGCCGTAATATTCGTGGTGCTATAGGCGCAACAATCGATAAAGAAGGTTTCCTTTGGATGGGATGTGGAACTGGTGTTATCAAAATCGACTTGAAATCAAACCATAAGAACCCACGGATATTCCGTTGCCAGCACATGACTTACAAGTTAGATGCACCCAAAAGTGGAGTTATCGACAAGCTATGTGCCTTCTGCCAAGGGCGAGATGGCACACTATGGTTGGGCAGTAATGGGTATGGTCTCTATAAAAGAATCGTCGATAAACACGGAAATCAGCACTTCAAGGCCTACACTCAACGCGATGGTTTGGCACATAATGCCGTGAGAGGTATCGTTGAAGATGCTCAAGGAATGTTATGGATTACGACCGAAAATGGCTTGTCTCATTTCAATCCTCGCCGCGAAACATTCACCAATTACACGACAAACGATGGTCTGCTTTCCTCGCAATTCTATTGGAATTCAGCCATAAAGGCTACCAACGGAACCTTATATTTCGGCAGCGATAAAGGCTTAACAGCACTGCTTTACCATCAACCGACAAAGCTTTTCCGCGGTCGTTTGCGTTTCACTCGACTGCTTATCAACAATGAAGAAGTGGGCGCCGACTCACAATATCTTTGTGAAGACATCCACCAAGCCAAGGAAATACACATCAGCGAGGCTGATAAATCCATCACGTTTGAGTTTTCTTCTCTCAACTTTAGCAACGAAGAGCAGTGTGTTTACAGCTGCCGCATGAAAGGATTTGAACATGATTGGATTCAGTTGAAACCCGGAGAACATAGTATGCGCTATACAAACTTGCCACCGGGAGACTATGAATTTCAAGTGAGATGCGTCTCGGCAACCGATGACAACAATAACTTGACGGCCACAGTGCATGTAGTGGTGAGCCCACGCTTTTGGAAAACCTGGTGGTTTTGCCTGCTTTCACTCATCGCTTTGCTGCTCATGGGGCGCTATCTCTATCAACAGCGCGTAAAAGTGGTGCGGCGTCGTGAGGCAGAACGACTCATGAAACCGATTGAAGAGGCACTCAATGAGAGTGAAGCTCCGTCAGAATTGCAGCAAAGAATTGAGGGAATACTCCATGTGCAGAAGAAGATGACCCAGAGCAAACAGCGTTGTTACCTGACCGATCAAACGGAAATGCAGGCAAAACAACAGCCTTTCATGGACCGCGTAATGGCTATTGTAGAGACACATTATAACAATTCAGCCTTTGGAGTGATGGAACTGGCCGACCAATTGGGCATGAATCGCAATCTCGTTAGCCGAAATATTCATGCTGAAACAGGTTGTTCGACAAGTCAATTCCTACGCAACTATCGTTTAGATGTAGCGAAGAAAATCCTCATGGGCAATCCTCATGACCGCAACATCACAGAGATTGCCTACAAAGTAGGCTTCAATGACCCCAAATATTTCACGCGTTGTTACACCAAAAGGTTTGGAGAAGCGCCCAAAAAGAGCCTTTCCAATGACACAAATGCAAAGCAAGAAGAGTGACAACTCATGCGAAATAGAAGACAAAATCATAAAAAACAGCAAAATGATTTGAGGCAAAAGAGCTTGCCATTAGACCCTTTTCACACGATGATTTGACGCAAAACACGCGATGATTTGACGCAAATGACATTGGCTTTCTGTGCTGATGTTTTATATCTTTTAGCCCATAAGTATGCTGAATGAATAGAGATTCGCTGCCACAATCAGGTTAGGCTGTTTACGATGCAGCCTATTTCCAATCCCCTTTCAACACAACTTATCTTTCAGTTTGCAACACATGACGAATTGACATGGCTCATTCGGGATTGCATTTTATCATAAATTATACATTGAAAATAATAACGAAACGATAAAGTTCGTAATTTTGCATTGCATAAACAAAAGGTTGATTCAGATGAATAAACAAGTTTTTCAGACCAGTTCTCGCAAGCGTTGGAACAGGTTTAGATGGTCATTCCGCTTTATTCTGACCATTTTGATATTGTTGGTTGGCGTTTTCGTCACAATGTTTGCCCTCGAAGGGAGTCCAAATGTGCCTTTCAAGCACGACTATCGTAACGTTGTTTCGGCTGACAATGTCTTTCTGAAAGACAATAAAACAGCACGTACTTATAAGACCTTTCGCGACATCTTTGCGGAAAAAAAGATGCATAACAACTATGCAACGGCTACCATTAACAAACATCGTTTCATAGGAAAGGGCAACGCACTAACAGCAAAATATATTGCCGAGTGGAACAACCCACGCCTTGGAGTGCGTGCCGCGTGGTATGTGAATTGGGATAATCGCTCATACAGATCATTGAAAAAGAACCTTAAACACCTGAATATGATTATTCCAGAATGGTTCTTTATCAACATGAAAACCGACAGAGTAGAGTCGAGAATCAATGTAAAGGCGTTGCAACTCATGCGGAAATCGGGAGTGCCTATTATGCCCATGCTGACCAATAACGTTAAAGGTAGCTTCCGACCAGAGGCAATTGGGCGCATCATGCGCAACCCCATGAAACGCAAACAGCTGATAAACGATGTCATCACACTATGCAAACGGTATCACTTTTCGGGTGTAAACATCGACTTTGAGGAGTTAAATATCAACGACAATCAACTCTTAACAGACTTAGTTAAGGAACTTTCGACTGCCTGTCATGCGCATAATCTCTACCTCACAGAAGACATTGAACCCTTTAATGAGGACTATGATGTCGTGGCATTAGCAAAATATTGCGACTACTTATTCCTCATGGCATACGATGAACACAACTCAACGAGCACGCCAGGTCCTGTGAGTTCGCAGCAATGGATAGAGAAAGCAACAGACTGGGCGGCCCATTCTATCCCCAATAACAAGATAGTTTTAGCCATGGCGGCATATGGATATGACTGGTCAGGAAAGGATGATTGCGAGAGCATTTCATTCAATCAGTTGATGGCAACGGCTTTAGATGCGGGGGCAAAGGTACACTTTGACGACAACACCTATAACATTGATATGGCCTATCAGGATGAAAACACCGGCCTACTTCATCGTATTTATTCCACTGATGCAGCCACAATGTTTAACACCATGCGTTTCGGCGCAGAATATCATCTGGCCGGTTACTCCGTGTGGAGATTGGGAACAGAAGACAATCGCCTGTGGAATTTCTATGGCAAAGATATGTCGTGGGAAAGTGTTTCATCATTTAAGTTGCAGAAGATGATGCAACTTCCTGGTACGGAAGACGTCAATTATGTCGGTGACGGCGAGGTACTCAGCGTGGCATCTGAGCCTCATCCGGGAAAGATTAGTATTGCTTTGGACAAAGATGAGCAACTCATCGCCGAGGAACATTATGTGAAAATACCTTCTACTTACACGGTAGATAAGCTTGGGAAAGCAGGCAAAAAAGAACTTGTTATCACGTTTGATGACGGGCCAGATAGTAGGTGGACACCGACTGTTTTGCGTATCCTTAAGCAGTATCATGTGCCTGCTGCCTTCTTCATGGTAGGCTTACAGATAGAGAAAAACCTACCCGTTGTGAAACAAGTCTTTGATGATGGCCACACGATTGGTAATCATACCTTCACCCACCACAATGTAGCGGAGAACTCAGAACGCCGCACTTATGCCGAATTGAAACTCACTCGCATGCTCATTGAGAGCATAACGGGCCAGAGCACTGTGCTGTTTCGTGCACCATATAATGCGGATAGCGACCCTACTGAGCGTGAAGAAATTGAGCCAATGATATTGGCAAGTCGCAGAAACTATATCTTTGTGGGAGAATCTATCGACCCAAACGACTGGGAAGTTGGCGTTACTGCCGACCAAATCTATAAGAGAGTGATTGACGGAGTGCATCGCGGTGATGGGCATATCATTCTGTTGCACGATGCAGGAGGTTCGACTCGGCAACCTACACTCACAGCACTGCCACGCATATTGAATACACTTCAGCGTGAAGGTTACCATTTTATTTCGCTTGAAAAATATCTGGGTATGTCGCGTTCGCAGTTGATGCCCGTCATACCGAAAGACAAAGCATACTATGCAATGCAGGCTAACCTGTCGTTGGCAGAACTGATTTATCATGCAAGCGACTTTTTAACAGCGCTCTTCTTGGTATTCTTGGTTCTTGGATTTGCAAGACTACTCTTCATGTATATTCTCATGATACGTGAGAAACGACGTGAGAAACGGCGCTCTTATCCTCTGCTTGATAAGACAAACGCTGCGAAAGTGTCTATCATTGTGCCGGCATATAACGAAGAAGTAAACGTGGTGAGAACGCTGGAGAACTTGAAAATGCAAGACTATCCGAACTTCGACATTGTTTTTGTTGACGATGGTAGTAAGGACAACACATTGAAACGGGTGCAAGAAGCCTTTGTCGATGACCCCAACATCGTTATTCTCACCAAGCAGAATGCAGGCAAAGCCTCGGCTCTAAACTATGGTATTGCACACACAACAGCCGAATATGTGGTTTGTATTGATGCCGACACACAACTGCGAAAGAATGCCGTTACGCTCTTGATGAGGCACTATCTGACTGACACGGAGGGCAAAATAGGAGCTGTTGCTGGGAATGTAAAGGTGGGAAATCAGCGTAACATGCTCACACGCTGGCAGGCTATAGAATATACTACGAGTCAGAACTTTGACCGAATGGCTTATGCCAGCATCAATGCCATTACCGTTGTACCGGGTGCTATCGGTGCATTCAGAAAGAAAGCCATTGAAGATGCAGGTGGCTTTAATACTGATACCTTGGCTGAAGACTGTGACTTGACAATGGGAATCCTTGAAAAAGATTATGTCATTGAGAACGAAAATGCAGCTATTGCGATGACAGAAGCCCCCGAAAGTCTACGCCAATTCGTCAAGCAACGCACGAGATGGACTTTCGGAGTGATGCAAACCTTCTGGAAACATCGTGCTGCTTTGTTCAGTAAAAAGCATAAAGGCTTCGGCTTATGGGCTATGCCTAACATGCTCATCTTCCAGTATATTATTCCTACTTTCTCTCCTCTTGCCGACTTGATGATGTTGTTTGGCTTATTCATGGGTAATGGATGGCAGATCTTTATCTATTATTTACTGTTCTTACTTGTAGATGGTAGCGTATCGATTATGGCCTATATTGTAGAGAAAGAACCTTTATGGGTGTTGCTGTGGATTATCCCTCAGCGGTTCTTCTATCGCTGGGTGATGTATTATGTCATCTTCAAAAGCTATATAAAAGCCATTAAAGGTGAGCTGCAATCATGGGGAGTGCTGAAACGAACAGGCAATGTCACGATTGCAAATAAGTAATTCGACCTCATGAGGACAAAGAAACAGAAGATTTTTATTATCTTTGTGGTAAGCAAAAATGATTGATATGATAAAAGCGTTATTCTTTGATATTGACGGAACATTAGTTTCTTTTCGAACCCACGAGATACCAGAGTCAACGGTTAATGCCTTGGAAGAGGTGAAGAAACAAGGCTTAAAAGTGTATATTTCGACAGGGCGCCCACTCTCAATTATCACGAACCTGGGACAGATTCAACACTTAATTGACGGATATATCACTACAAATGGAGCGTATTGCTTTGTTGATAGGAATGGGAAACGAGAGATAATATGCTGCCACGACATCCCCCAAACGGATGTTTGTCAAATCCTTGACGCTGCAAAGAAATGGGATCGGCCTGTTGTAGTCGTTGGAACGAAAGACATCGCTATCTTTAATTACAAAGATATAGTTGATGATGTGTTTTGCAAAAAACTTGGAGTTACCAATATAGACTACCATAAACCCATCGAAGAAGTACTGAAACAACCGATTCTTCAGCTAACACCTTTCATCTCATCTGCACAAGAAGAGAAGCTCATGAGTGGCATAAAACAATGTACTTCAGGGCGCTGGTGTGATGATTTTACGGATATTACGAACATCAAAGCAGACAAAGGGCAAGGGCTTTTGGCATTGGCTGCACACGAAGGACTGCGACTTAGTGAGACAATGGCTTTCGGAGATGGAGGTAACGACTTAAGCATTATCCAGCAAGCAGGCATAGGAGTGGCCATGGGTAATGGTCGAGAGAACGTCAAAGAAGAGGCCGATTATGTAACAACTTCCGTGGATGATAATGGTATTCGCAATGCCCTCATTGCTCAAGGAATAATAAAAGACGACCAGAAAAAGGATTAAAAATTTGGAAACTTAAGGTTCTTTTCCTACTTTTGTTGCATAAACTTTAACCCAAAACGTATGAAAAAAGGTATCACACTCATTGCAATGACGGTATTAATCAGTTTGGCTGCCTGCAACAATCAACCTAAAGTGAAGACTATGGCGACTGCCGAAGCACCAGAAGTTGCCATTGATTCGGCTTGCATGAAAGCCAATGCAGGAGAATATATGACTTATGATGGAAAGAGATCTATCACACTTAATGCCGACGGAACTGTGGAATGTAAGAATACAAAGTATAATTATGA
The DNA here is from genome assembly GCF_000477535.1 of Segatella salivae F0493. NCBI lineage: Bacteria > Pseudomonadati > Bacteroidota > Bacteroidia > Bacteroidales > Prevotellaceae > Segatella > Segatella salivae. Next base: position 97,061 of record NZ_AWGW01000027.1, on the reverse strand, counting down.
TTCATGGAATGTCATGACAAAGGAGGGAGATCAAGCCTCTTGTAGACTTAGTAGAAAGGGAATTGACCAACCAATATCAATTAGTGTGCTCATGAATCTTACCGAACATTCTATCATTGTGGATAATGAAACGTTCAGAATGGCCGCTAAGAAAGAGATAAAAGAGAAGAAAAGATTCATATAGCAAACTGAAAACCACAGCACTTTGGCCAAACATCAACAGGCCAAGTGCTTTAAAAGGATAACGCATGAGATATGTAAATGAAACCGTTCGTCGTCAAGACAGACTGATGGATGAGGCACGTGCCATTGAATTATTAAGCACATCAGAGTATGGTGTGCTAAGTATGGTTGACAAAGATGGAACCGCTTATGGAGTTCCATTAAACTATGTATGGGACGGAAAGAACTCTATCTTCATTCATTGTGCCCCCGTTGGGCATAAACTTGAAGCCTTAGAAAAGAATCCAAACGTTAGTTTCTGCATTGTAGGTGATGTAAAACTGCTCCCCGGTAAGTTCACTACAGAATATGAAAGCGTAGTCTTGAAGGGCGTAGCACATATCCATCTCTCCCCAGAAGAACGCATGGCAGCGCTCTTAAAGTTAGTAGACAAGTTATCACCTGACTTCAAAGAGCTGGGCGCTAAATACTCAAAGATGTCCTTTCATCGCGTAAACATCATTCGTGTAGACTTCACTGAGTATAGCGGTAAGTGCAAACATGTACATACAGCCGACTAAAATACACGCAGAGATGAAGGACTTCAGCGCTTAACTGAAATAGAAGGCTACACGAGGCGAAACAAACAAGGGTGTCATTTCCTTGAAATGGAATAATAGAGTTGTTTGCTTAAAAGGTGTTTACAGAAGGTTTTACAGAACAAGCGGATTTGAAACACAAGATATGTTCAGGCGGAATAGGGTCTCTTTTTAAAGGATTTATAATTTGCTTATTAGCAAATAGTTATAAAATTCAATGCAGAAAACAAGCTGAAACAACATAAAAAGTCATTGCAATTTGCCATATTTTACCGAGCAAAATGACGCAAATCATTGAGTAAAATGACTTAAATTATTGCATGAAATGACGCAGTTTGTAGCTCACAAAGTTATAGTTTGCTACGCAATCATAGTTCAACGCTGAAGGCGTTGTACCTTTGATAGCCCTGGGTTGGTACCAGCCTACCCTGGGTTATGCATGTAGTAAGGAGGTCAACGCCGTAGGTGTTGTACGTTTTCTGCGTGGAATGCTGCGACAAAATACCGATAAATAAAAAGTACAACGCCTACAGCGTTGTTGTCACTAATGGCAAATAACCCAGAGTAGACTTTGCTTTCGCTTGTCAACCCTGAGCTATCAAAGGTACAACGCTTACAGCGTTGCAACCTCAGTAAACGCTAAATTATCGATTAATCTACGTCATTTTGTGGCACCTTTGCCTTCATCTTACATAGATAATTCAATCACTTTGGTGTCTCGAGCCTTTAGTTGCAGTTCGCTACCAAGCTTTACTTTTCGACCAGAAATAACGTCTTTTGCTTCCTGATGATTGCCTATGACTTCGGCATAGCGGTCAAGAGGCAAGGTGACAGGTTGGCTTGTACCATTCAAAATTGTGAGAATAGTTTGGTCATTCCATTGCCGAGCTATCACGTAAACACCCTTATAAGGAATGAATTGAATTTGTTTTCCCTTTGTGATAACCATGTTATTGCGACGCCATTTCAGTAGTTTACTAAGCCAATTGAACATAGCATTTTCAGCCTTTGTACGTCCTTCGGCAGTGAAAGCATTATGTTTGTCGCCCGCAAAACCACCGGGGAAGTCGCATCTTACATTGCCATCGGTCACCTCTTTTGTGCCATTCATCAACACTTCCGTACCATAATAGAGCTGTGGAATGCGGTTAATGGTGAGTAAAAGTGCCAAGGCTTGTTTCAGCGCAAGCGTGTCTTTGCCATTCTCTAAGAAGCGATCTGTGTCGTGATTTTCAATGAAAGCCATCACACTCGATGGGTTTTCATACAGATAGTCATAACAAAGGCTGTTATAAATGCGGTTTAATCCTTTCCACCAAGCATCGGTTTCTTCGTGTTTAGCCAAGTTAATCTTATCATAAAAGCTAAAGTCCATGACCGTTTTTAGATAGCTATTGACCTTTGAAAGCTTTGAATCCTTCTGCCAAGCTGCCGTGTAAGCAGGTTCTGTAACCCATGTTTCTCCAACAGTATTAAAGTTAGGATACTCCTCGTTTAGTATCTTCATCCATTGTGACATGGCTTTTCTGTCCGCATAAGGATACGTGTCCATGCGTATTCCATCAATGCCAACGGTCTCTATCCACCATTCACTATTCTGAATAAGATAAGTCATAACGTGAGGATTTCGCTGGTTCAAATCGGGTTTGGTCTTTACAAACCAACCGTCAACGGTCTCTCTTTTATCCACTTCCGAGGCATAGGGGTCGAGCACAGGCGTAAGCTTATAGCTTGTTTGTAGATAATAACTATCTCCCTTTTTCATCCATTCGGGCGTGTTAAACCAGTCTTTAGAGGGCATATCTTTCACCCAAGGATGGTCATAACCACAATGATTAAATATCATATCCATCACCACTTTAAGCCCCTTAGCATGTGCTTCGGCGACAAGACGAGCGTAATCTTCGTTCGTACCGAAACGCGGATCAACACGATAATAGTCTGTGGTATCATAGCCATGATAGTTGTTGTAATCATTAATATCAGGCGCATCGTTTTCCAAAATAGGCGTAAACCACAGGGCTGTGACGCCCAATTGGTTGAAATAGTCTAAGTGTTGGCGCACCCCTTCAAGGTCTCCACCATGGCGAAGGCTCGGTTTTGAGCGGTCGACAACATAAGGATTTAAGCCCTTCATAGGTTTAGTGATGTTACGACCTGAAGCAAAACGATCGGGCATGAGCACATAAAGTACGTCTGAGTTGTCAAATCCTATGCGCTTATCTCCACTCATCGTGCGTGCTTTCAAGGGGTAGTTGACTTTCTTTCCGTCAATATTCAGCACCATATTTCCTGGCTTTGCCCCACTGAGATTCAAATAAACAAAAAGATAATTGGGTGAATCAAGACGCACAAGTGAATCAATTTTCACGCCGGGATAATCCACACTGACATGCGAATCACGTATATTCTTTCCATAAACCATCAGTTGGAGCGAGCTGTTTTTCATGCCCACATACCAGTTTTCGGGTTCAATATGATCAATCTTTGTTGCTGCTTGCATTGTCATTGACGACAGAATTAAAGCCAAACTAATTATTATCTTCTTCATGTTTCATGGAATTTTAATCGTGGAGGATAAGGGCAGACTGGGCATTCACAGAGATTTTGCCTCCCTGCATGTGTCCCAATCCATGCTGATTTATTGTACCATCGCAGGCCACAACGGTGTAGTTACCTGCTGGAATGTCTATATCCTGAGGCTCACGACTGCCATTCAGAATGACAACAATATTATTCCAGTTGTCTCCTCCAGCATGATTTGTGAGCATAAAGCCTACAACACAGGGCTTCACAGGCAAGAAACTTAAATGCTTTCTGACCAGTTCCGCATCGCCAAGTCGGAATGCTGGATGCTCTTTTCGCAACTGAATAAGCCCTTGGTAATAGGCAAACACCTGCGGATATTCCTTGAGTTGTGCCCAATTCAGGGCGTTGATGTCTATCGGGGAGTTAAAGCTGTTGTGCACACCTTGCTTATTTCGCAATATCTCTTCACCGCTTAGAATAAATGGAACGCCTTGCGATGTGAACACAGCTGTTTGTGCAAGCAAGTCAAGACGAATGATTTCGTCTTCCTTTATGCCTGGAATGGAAGCACGAAGGCGGTCTGTCAAGCACATATCATCATGGCAACTTACATAGCTAATCATTTCAGTTGGCTGTGTAGCCCAAGGCGCTTTGCTATAATTAACGCGTGACAACGCCACACCAGGATGGGCAATTGCGCCCGCGATTCCAAACTTTATGCTTTCTTCTTCACCAGGAATGCCAGCAAGGAATGCACCTTTCTTGTCGTCACTGAAAGGTCCCCGAAGGGCATCTCTCAGTTCATCGCTAAAGGCAGCTGCACCATTTAGCTGTGCCACATGAGCCTTTACAGCCAACTTTTCCGATGGATAAGCGCAATGTCCTGCACTCCATCCTTCACCATATATATATATAGTAGGATCTATTTTGTTGACCTCCGCACGGATTTCCCTCATGGTTTCGATATCGTGCACACCCATTAAGTCGAAGCGAAAGCCATCAATATGATACTCATCTATCCAATATTTCACACTCTCAAGCATGAACTCGCGCATCAACGGACGTTCAGAGGCGGTCTCATTTCCACATCCCGAGCCATCGGAATAAGTACCATCAGGATTCTTTCTGTAGTAATAGTCAGGATAAGTAGACTGGAAATTGCTGTGTTTTATATCGAAAGTATGGTTATAAACCACGTCAAGTATCACGCGAATTCCAGCCTTATGAAGTGCTTGAACCATTTGTTTGAACTCACGAATACGCACTTCTGGGCGATAGGGGTCAGTCGAATAACTACCTTCTGGCACGTTATAATTCTTTGGATCATAGCCCCAATTGTAAGACGAATTCGTAAGCTTTGTTTCGTCAACTGAAGCAAAATCAAACACGGGCAGCAAGTGGACAGCCGTCACACCTAAGCGTTTCAGATAGTCAACAGAGGCAGACTCGCCCACACCTAAGAACTTATCGGGATAAGAAATGCCTGGCGCAGCATGGGTAAAATCACGCACATGCATCTCATAAATGACTTGATTTGCCGCCGAATTTAATGCGGGACGTTGATCGTTCTGCCAGCCATCAGGGTCTGTTGAGCGTAAATTGATGATGGCACCACGGTTTCCATTCACGCCAACGGCCTTTGCAAAGACACCTGGAGTCTCTCCGTTTCCAATGTCAAAAGTATAAAACTTCCCCGCGAGATTACCTTTTACACAAGCTGTCCAAAGGTCTTTTCCGGCACGTTTCATCTTTACTTCCTTCACAGCCTTACCCTTTAAGCCATCGTTATACAGCCTAACGACAGGGCGAGTTGAAGCATTCAACTTGAAAATGGTATGCTCAGGACGATATGACATCTCATTAAAAACCTCCTGAGCTTGGGCTGTTTGTATCATAGCAGCAGTCAATGCTAATGTGCAAAACAATTTAATCTTCATAGATTTAATTGGTTGTTTGATTGTGATTCTTTATTTTCTAATAAGCGACATGGCAAATCCTCCGCCACGAGCTTCGTCAATTTTCAGCACATCTCCCTTCTTAACGATGCGCTTTGTGATGCGATAGGCCTTCGGATTCTTTTCATAATCAGCCCCAGGGGCATCGGCATAGAGCGTACATTCATACTTTTTCCCTTTGTCAAGGAAATCAAGTTTCACCACACTTCGATGTCCGTTCTCATCACATTTACCTCCAACAAACCAGTTATCTGTGCCCTTTGCCTTGCGCGCTACAGTGATATAATCGCCAGGTTCAGCCTCAAGATAACGTGAATCGTCCCAATCTACGGCAACATCTTTAATGAATTGGAACGCATCGGCATACTTTTGATAGTTCTCTGGCAGGTCGGCTGCCATCTGAATTGGGCCCCACATGACCAAATAAAGCGCCAATTGACCTACCAATGTTGTGTGAACATAGCTTGTATTTTCACTCCAAGTGTGCAGTTGAGTCTCTAAGATTCCGGGGGTATAGTCCATTGGTCCCCCTTGAAGACGAGTGAAAGGAAGCACTACAGTGTGGTCAGGCTTGCTGCCACCAAAGGCTTCATACTCTGTGCCTCGAGCGCTTTCGTTGCCTATAAGGTTAGGATAAGTGCGGCAAAGTCCTGTGGGACGAGTCGCTTCATGAGCATTAACCATGATGTGACGCTTGGCAGCTTCTTTAACAATGTAAAGGTAATGGTTGTTCATTTCCTGTGAGAAATGGTGATCACCTCGTGGGATAATGTCTCCCACATAGCCACCCTTTACAGCATCATAACCATATTTTTGCATGAGATCGAAGGCTGCATTAAGATGTCGTTCGTAGTTACCTACGCTCGAAGATGTTTCATGATGCATCATGAGTTTAACCCCTTTGCTGTGTGCATAGTCATTCAAAGCCTTGATATCAAAGTCAGGATAAGGAGTAACAAAATCGAAAACATCGTCTTTCCAGCGGTTAGCCCAGTCCTCCCAACCTACATTCCATCCTTCAACGAGAACCTGTTGGAGTCCGTTAGCAGCTGCAAAGTCAATGTATTTTTTTACGTGTTCTGTGTTCGCGGCATGCCTTCCATTCGGTTTTGCCTTGCTCCAATCAATTTGATCAAGCTTTATTGATGGGAACTCATCCGTGTAATTCCAACTACTTTTGCCTACAATCATCTCCCACCATACGCCACAATACTTCACAGGATGAATCCAACTGGTGTCCTGAAGCTTACAAGGTTCATTGAGATTTAATATCAAATTAGATGCTAATATGTCGCGAGCATCGTCACTAACCATAACAGTTCGCCATGGCGTTGAGCACGGAGTCTGCATAAAACCCTTTAATCCTGTGGCGTCGGGAGTAAGCCATGATTCGAAAATAAAATTCTTATCATCGAGATTTAAGTGCATCGTTGCATAGTTGACGCAGGCAGCTTCATGGATATTGAGATAGAGTCCATCTTGCGTTTTCAGCTGCAAAGAAGTCTGAACGCCCGTTGGTGAGAACACCGATACAGACGAATTATCCCAATTTACAGCCTTTTTGAAGCGCTCACGGATTTCAGAAAGTTTCGTTTCCTGTGTCTCTTGCTCTTGCGTATCATAGTCACCTGGTAGCCACCAAGCCTTATGATCTCCAGTCATAGCAAACTGAGTATGCTCTTCTTTGATGATAAAATAGTTGAGAGAAGACTGCTGTGGGAACTCATAACGCAAGCCCATACCCTCATCATAGACGCGAAAGCGAATGATAATCGTACGATTTGACGATGCTTGATGCAGCGAAACAGCCAATTCATTGTAATGGTTTCTAATCTGTTTATATTGTCCCCACACCGGCTTCCACGTCTCATCAAACGTAGAGATCTTTGTATCGGCAATCTTAAAACCATCCATCAAGTCTGTCTCTTGTAATCCTTTGGAGGCGTGTTTGTCTTTCGCCAGCTCCAGACCGAGGTGTGAAGGCTTCACCACCTGCCTGTTCTTGAATGTCATTTCGTAAGTAGGTTGCCCGCTTGCTGATAGCGAAAACGTTACGGCAATCTTGCCATTAGGCGACTTAATCGTTTGTCCTACAGTCATAAGTGGTAGGAGTAATAATGCAAAAAGAATTTGTAGAGGTTTCATTATGAATTATTCAAATAGATTTTTCAATAGTGTTTTAAGTATCAAATAACAACCTTTGTCGTGTTAATTGCAAAACATTGAAGACAGACTTCAGTCATGTCTCCAATGTTTTTCTTTATTTTTGATGCACAATAGGCATCATTCTCTCCCTGCTTCACACACAAGTTCCGTCAAGTTTTCACGGAAATCAGTATTCTGCATGAGGTCTTCTATGTCCACATGCATACGATAACGCCAGTAATGTTTAGGGTTTGCAGGGATATTTATGCGTTCCGCATTCTGGTCGGCAAGGCGTAGTTTCTCGTCAATTGCCAACCAATCTTGAATTGAAAGGATGCAAAGCATGCTCGGACTCATTAGGTGTCGGCTAATGATATCACGTGCCAACCAACCGGGAAGTGGGTGTGGAGCCGCACCACCTCGATAGAGCATACTGTTATAATAGGCTTGAGTGCGCTCGTAATCTTCATCCCACCACTGACGCAGTGTAGGCATATCATGACTTGAAATAGTACAAACTGAGCGGTAAGGATTATTGTTTAAGTAACCAAATCTCACGTGAGGATCCTTCGGCATACTTTGCAATTCAAGACTCAATATCTTAAGATTGTTCATCACCCAAGGTACACAATCCGGCACCATTCCTAAGTCTTCAGCGCATACAAGCATTCGAGTTGCCTCAACAAGTCGTGGTAACTTCTTCATTGCTTCACGATACCAGAACTGGTTGTTACGCCGATAATAATAGTCGTTATAAATGCGATTGAAGACTTCTTTGTCGCTATCATAGAGGGCTTCATACGTGAAATCAAACTGCGCACTGATGCGAGGATGGAACTTGTTTGCATCTTTTCTGTCGCGAACAAAGAGCACATTACTAATCAAAGCATAAAGACCATCACGCAACCAAATATCACTTTCTGCCGTCTTCCCAGCAAAAACAGCTTCCACTTTGCGTTGTGTGTCAACCTCAGGTCTTAGCTCATAGATATCATCATGTGTGTGATTGAGGAAACGTTGCTTTACTTCCTCTGCGCGATCTCTGAATACTCGTTCAAGAATCCAATCGCTAATAAAAGGTTTAGTGAACTGATCTTCATGGAAAGTTAAGCCATAACTTTCTATTTCTTCACGCGACATACCCAATGAAGGGGCAAATTGTCCGAGCAAACCATGCACTGCTTCCACCGGAATCTCCCATATTCTGAAGAATCCCAACACATGATCTATGCGGTAAGCATCAAAGAATTTGTTCATGTTTTGAAAGCGACGTACCCACCATTGGCAGCCATCTTTCAACATCTCATCCCAGTTATAAGTGGGGAATCTCCAATTCTGTCCGTTCACAGAAAAGTCATCTGGTGGCGCACCTGCTTGTCCGTTGAGGTTGAAATACTTCGGTTCCATCCACACATCGCAGCCATTACGATTGACGCCGATAGGGATATCTCCCTTCAAAATGACCCCTTTCTCACGTGCATAAGCATGTACAGCTTCCATTTGTTCATTGAGAACAAACTGCACAAAATAAAAGAAAGCCACCTCTTTATATTCTTTCGATGTTGGTGTTGATAGGACTTTACGCTCCTTTTCGTCCCAAACATGATGGTCAGGCCATGTAGAAAAGTCGGCCGTTCCATATTTATCACGCAAATAACAATACTGCGCATAGGGCACAAGCCATTGCTCGCTATCGGCAAAGAACTGCTTAAAGGCTTTGCCTTGCATCATCTTTTCGCCCTCTTGCAGATAGACTTCATAAAGATATTTCAGCTTCGCCTCGTTCACACGCTCGTAATCTATCTGCTCCAAAGCATTGAGTTCTTGACGCAAAGCCTCAAAGTTGTTGCGCTTCTTTCCATCTTTTAATGTCGGCAACTGCGTCAAATCTACATACTGAGGATGTAGTGCAAAGATGCTAATACAACTGTAAGGATAAGAGTCTGTCCATGTATGTGTCGTCGTAGTATCATTGATTGGCAACACCTGTAGCACGCGTTGATGAGTCACAGCGACCCAATCTATCATCTTCTTCAAGTCGCCAAAGTCGCCCACTCCATAACTGGTCTTCGAACGAAGTGAAAATACTGGCACTAATGTTCCTGCCAACTTACGATTATATATATCAAAAAACGCTTGTGAAAGGTCATAAACCAACACCTCACCGCTTTTGATTTCAGGCAGATGAATCTCGCGGTTCATACCGCTTTCCCATAGGGCATTGTGCCTATCGGCAGCGTCTTGTGCCGCAAACTTGAATTCCAACACGTCGCTTTCCAACGTTTCTACATTCAAATCTACTATCCATTCGTTGTAGTTATGCTCATACATTGGAAGCGCATCAAACACATCCCACGCACCCATAGCCTTTGGTTTACCTACCACACACAATCTATCCGTAGAACGAAGTTGCGGTGCACGCACCACAAGTCGAACGGTTTTATCGTATGCCGAAGGCTTAATAACAGACAAAGGACGCTTGTTTACACACTCCGTAAAGGCTGAACTATAGAGATAAGAGTCTTCAGGAATGTCACTCCAATGGTCGTAAATAGTATACTCTTTGCCTTTCACGACCGTGAGTTCTAAGCGATGTTTCTCTGTGAGCCATTCGTGACGGCCGTCTGACCAGTCGCAATCAACACTATAATAATAGTCGATTGCCGTGTTCAAACTTGCCTCGGTGCGATTCAATTCAACCCACCAATGCTTGCCATCCCGGTTGTTCATCCTGTACTGCGAGGTCTTTTTACCTCCCTTTTTGCTGTTTTCCACGACATTCAGCAACACTTCTTCGCCGAATATAGTGTCATAGTTTATGTTAAAAGTTAGTTTCATACAGAGGTTAGTTATTTTCTGTAAAGATAGTAATTATATAGCAGCTTACTCAGAATTAATACATAAAAAAATTAAAAAAGAAATGCAATCGTTTGCACTTTCATTAGTAACTTTCTTGCACATAGCCTTTAACAGCGATAAAGTTACAATGGAAAACCATTTACAACACAACGTTATCAAGAGACAAAAAGAGAATGAATACAGGCTCATTCACTAACATATCCAACACAAAATAAGTTTATTTAAAAGGAAAATTCAACACTTACAGCGTTGAATTTCCTTGCAAACGCTTACTCAGGATAGGCTCGTTTCTCGTCAATCACAGGCTATAAATAATATGATATAAAAGGTAACCCAACATACATTATCATTAATAACGTCGCAATAGGGAATCAACGCTGAAGGCGTTGTACGTTTTATAGCCTAAGGTTGGCGTCAGCCTACCCTGGGTTATGCGAGTAGTAAGAAGGTCAACGCCGTAGGTGTTGTACGTTTTCTGCGTGGAATGGCGTGATAAAATACCAATAAATAAAAAGTACAACGCCTACAGCGTTGTTGCCACTCACGGCAAATGACCCAGGGTAGACTTCGCTTTTGATAGCCTAAGATTGCCAAACGATAGTGCAGGCTACCCTGGGTTGAGGTGTTGTGTGTGGGGAACAACGCCATAGGTGTTACGCTTTCTAAGCGTAATCCTCCATTAATTTCCTCGCTATAACCATGCCTTCACAGAAAAAGCTCAACACCTACGGCGTTGAATCTCCTTGCAAACGTTTACCCGGGGTAGGCTCGTTCCTCGCCAACCCCGGGCTATCAAAAGAACAACTCGTACCGAGTTGCGTGGTGAAACAATTGTGAGAATATTATCATTGATAATTAAAGGTGAAATGGTGTAAGGCAAACAGAGCCTCACCCCCAGCCCCTCTCCGAAGAGAGAGGGGAGTAGTTAGTCGTGGAAATGGAGCAAGTTGTTTGGAGGTTAATTGGTGGTATTGATATTGTTGATAATAAAAGGTAAAACGAATTGGGACATTTCATCGTGTAATTTGTCGTATTTTACCGCATGAAACAACAGAAATGGTGTTACAAAATGGGTGTTTCAACGCCGTAGGTGTTACGCTTTCGATAGCCCAGGGTTGCCAAACGATAGTGTAGGCTACCCTGGGTTGGCGTATGTTGTGCGTGGAACAACGCCGTAAGTGTTACGCTTTCTAAGCGTAATCTGCCATTAATCCCATCACTATAAGCATGCCTTCACAGAAAAAGCTCAACACCTACGGCGTTGAATCTCCTTGCAAACGTTTACCCGGGGTAGGCTCGTTCCTCGCCAACCCCGGGCTATCAAAAGAACAACTCGTACCGAGTTGCACCATGAGGGTATTTATCATGGTGGATATATCCATTGGAATACCGACATATCACCTACGATGTTGCGTGGTTGCAACATTTATAATGCCAAATTCATTCATCGGAATATTGGCACATTATGCTATTTATTTATTCGTATATTGGCATTAATTATATTATGAAATAAATGTGTCAACACCATCGGTGTTGCGTTTTTGATAGCCCAGGGTTGCCAAACGATAGTGCAGGCTACCCTGGGTTAACGTATGGTTCGCGTGGAACAACGCTGTAAGTGTTGCGCTTTTTTTGAGTAATCCGCCATAAATTCAAACGCAAAAAAATGTGAATCATGATATACAATGAATGTTTCAACACCATCGGTGTTGCGTTTTCGATAGCCCAGGGTTGCCAAACAATAGTGCAGGCTACCCCGGGTTGAGGTGTTGTGTGTGGGGAACAACGCCGTAGGTGTTACGCTTTCTAAGCGTAATCCTCCATTAATTTCCTCGCTATAACCATACCTTCATAGAAAAAGCTCAACACCTACGGCGTTGAATCTCCTTGCGAACGTTTACCCGGGGTAGGCTCGTTCCTCGCCAACCCCGGGCTATCAAAAGAACAACACCTACGGCGTTGCACCATAAGGGCATTGCAATTGCTAAATAAATTTATTGGAATACCGGCATGACACCTACGGCGTTGTGTCGTTGTGACATCCATAATGGTGAATTCATTCATCGGAATACTGGCATAACCCCTACGGCGACATGCGTCACCGCAAGTTACATTTGCAAACAAATGCTATGCTATGGTGACTCGGCTTTATCCAAGCTATCATTTACCCCATACCGATTGATAAAATGAATTGAGGCAAATGGGCAAGTAATTAGCCTTATTTTACGCGATGATATGACGCAATTCGCACGACAATTTAACGCAAATTACATCAGCAAAGGCTATCAACAAACGAACAATGCCGCTTTAATCATATAACCTATTGATTTACATCGGCTTTCCAACAAATGAAAAACAACGCGTATTTGAAACGAAAGCATCTTCTGTTTCAAATACGCGAGAACAACAAACTGAATGATAGCATTCGTTGAACAGCGGCAACCCACATTGCTCTTACTGCCAACCAACTACACAAACTACGGATAAACAAGAGGAAAAGACCTTGTTTTAATAAGCCTTTTCGCCTTTATCCATACGCTGTTTTATCACTTTTCTTTAATCTTTAGCACACTCAATGCACCGAGAATAAGGCTAACTGCAGCCACAAACATCATGTCGGTTTGATTTGATCCGACAAGAGACAAGAGCAGACCTCCAAAGAGTGAGGCGATGATTTGAGGCACACAAATCGTTCCATTGAATAGACCGAGGTAGGCACCCATGTGCCCATAGCCCTGAAGTGCATTCGTTACAAACGTAAACGGCATGGCTAACATCGCTGCCCAAGCACAACCAATGAGCAAGAATGACGCAAATTGCACATAAGGATGATGTATAAACGGCACAAGAGCAAAGCCTACTGCACCCAAGAGAAGGCTGACAATGTAAGCTACTTTGCGGTTTTTGAATTGAGGAAGAACCATGGCCCATATCACACTTCCTACGGCTTGAACAGCAAAAAGAATGCCCACCCAGTTGCCAGCTTCCTGATATGACGTGGACGTTGTAGCGTGAGCAGCCTTCATATCGACTCCCCAACACGTGTCAGCAATAGCACCTGTCGCATAAACCCACATGTACATGAACGCCGCCCAACAGAAAAATTGAACCAATCCGACTCTCCAGAAGGTAGAAGGAGCCTTCTTTAATAGTGTAAGCCAATCGCTTTTCTCTTTTGTTTCGCTTGTCTTCGCCACAAGTTCTCCGTTATAACGTGCATAGTCTTCAGGCGACCATTCTTTCACTTTGAGTGTTGTATAGAGCACACAAAGGATGAGTATGGCTGCGCCGGCATAGAAAGCCCAAATTACGGAGTCGGGAACAACCCCCTTGGGGGCATCATTTCGAATACCGATTTTTGTCAGAATGAAAGGGAAAATGAAGCCCATGATGCTACCAGCATTACAGAGAAAACTCTGAATGCTATAGGCAAGAGCCTTTTGTTTGCCGTTCACCATGTCGCCAACAAGCATCTTAAAAGGCTGCATTGCCATATTAATGCTTGTGTCAAGAAACATTAATGCTATCACGCCGAATATCATTGCAGCACCTACGGTGAAGCCAAACGACCCAGAATTAGGCAGCATGCACATCACAAAAACAGCCAAAGCAGCTCCTATAAATAAATAAGGTATACGACGACCGAAGCGACACCACGTGCGATCACTAAGTGTTCCTATGATGGGTTGAACGAGAATACCCATCAACGGAGGGAGAATCCAGAAGTAACTTAAATTATGCGGATCAGCACCGAGCGTGGCAAAGATTCGCGAAATGTTTGCACTTTGCAAGGCGTAGGCTATCTGTACACCAAAGAAACCAAAGCTGAGGTTCCATAACCCCCAAAACTTCATGTCGGGTTTTTGTGATAATCCTGTGTTCATTGTTATTTAGTTGTTTTGTTCTATCAGTCTTTATTGCTTATGGTTAGGCTGTTTTTGTTGTCAGAAATAGAAAGGCGCACACAACATACGAAGTTTATTGGTGATGCCGTAAGTCTTATTTTCTGCGCTAAATTTACGACTTTTCTCGCATAAAACAGATTTTTTCACTCTATATTTTATTCATATCGTCTTTCTTTTTCCTTTTATACCACCTTTTCAAGCCAGTTATTTTTGTTCATTAAGTCACCTGTTTAACTACTTTATAGCTGCTGTTTAGCACTTTCAAATGACTTGTTTACCCATTTGATTGCTGTGCTTTCGTTACTCAATGCCAGGAGATTTCCGCCACGAGACCTTGCTTTTGAGCGTCAGAAAGCCGTGCCTATCGAGTGGTTCCTCGCACAATGAGCCGCGTTCTTACTACGCGTTTCTCAATTTTATCCTTAGGAATCGAGCCTTCAACAAGGCCAACAAGGATGTTTGCGGCTTCTTCTCCGACAACCATTCCGCGCTGTTCAACCGTCGTAAGCATAGGGTCACACGCAATAGCTCGATGCCCATTAGTGAATCCACAGATACTAACATCATCGGGAACACGCAGTCCCATGCGCTTGGCGGTATAGAGAATGCCGATTGCAGTGTCGTCGTTGACGGCGAAAAAAGCATCAGGTCGGTCGGGCTCTGACAACAAAGCAGGAGTAATTATCTCTGCATCGGCGCGGTTATCACAATACTTTATAAACCTTTCTTCAGGCTGAATATTGTTATTTACCAATGCATCATGATAACCATTAAAGCGGTTTTTGGTAATCTCTAACTTCATTGAAGCACCATAAAAGGCTATTCGTCGGCACCCCGTTCCAATGAGATAATTCACTGCTGTATAGGCTCCCATGTAATCATCAACCACAACTCGGCTGCTATTTACACCTGTACAGATGCGGTCATAGAATACTAATGGCACGCCATGATCAATCAAACGTTGGAAGTGTTCATATTGATTGGTGTCCTTAGCTTGCGATACAATGACACCACATACCTTGTTTTCATAAAACGATTTGCATATTTCGACCTCACGACCATACTTTTCATTGCTCTGCGCTACCATGATTCTGTAGCCCCGAGCAGAGGCTTCTTCTTCGATACCACTAAGGATTGAGGAGAAATAGAAATGTGTAAATTGTGGAACAATCACGCCAATAATCTTCATGGGTTTAGTGCGATTGTTGCGCAAACTCTCTGCAATGACATTCGGAAAGAAATGATGTTCCTCTGCAAAAGCCTTGACAGCATCTCGAGTTTCCTTACTAATGCGTGGACTATCTTTAAGTGCACGCGATACTGTTGCCACGGAAACACCAAGCTCTCGGGCTATATCTTTCATTGTTATGGGCAAAGATTCTTTCATGGTTACTCATCAGTTACGCGACAAAGTTATGCAAATTTACAAAAAGTTTCTTTAATCTTAAACACTAAAATGACAAAAGATTGCGTAATCGTTTGCATTGATTTAAATAAAGTTTTCACGTTAAAAAAGCCGAAAATTAAATAAACAAATTTACTTTTGCAATATAAACCTTGGTGCGAAATGCCATGGCATGGAAACGACAACTAAACAAATAAGTAGTTAGAACGAGTTGCCTAAACGATAAAATCAATATATAATATACTAACGTTAACTTAAATTCAAAGTAAATGATGAAGCAGGTGAAATTCAAATTGCCGCTTAGAAGTTGGGCCATAGCAGGTGGTCTATTCCTCTCTGCAACAGCTTTTGCGCAATCAGGTTCCGTGAGAGGCCAAGTCAAAGACGCTTCTGGAGAGCCTATTATCGGTGCTACAATCATGGCAAATGGTAAGGCCTTGGGGGTAACCGACCTTGATGGAAACTATGTTGTGAATGTACCTCAGGGCACAGAGATTACGATTACCTATGTCGGTATGACCCCAAAGAAGGTAAAAGCCATGGATAATCTGTCGACAACACTTGAAGATGACAACAAAACTCTTAATGAAGTAGTCGTTATTGGCTATGGTGCTGTGAAAAAATCAGACCTTACTGGTTCTGTAACTCAAATTCAACCTGATAGTAAGAATAAAGGTCTTGTAGTCAATGCACAGGATATGATGCAAGGCAAGATAGCCGGTGTGAACGTCACAACTGGTGGTGGTACGCCGGGAAGTGGAGCCAGTATACGAATCCGTGGAGGCTCTTCTTTGAATGCATCTAATAATCCTTTGATTGTGATTGATGGCGTTCCAATGGACAATAACGGTGTACAGGGATTGTCAAACCCACTTTCTATGGTCAATCCTCAAGACATAGAGAGCTTCAATGTGCTGAAAGATGCGTCGGCAACTGCTATCTATGGTTCGCGAGGCTCTAATGGTGTCATCATCATTACTACCAAACGAGGACATGCCAACCAACCTATTAAGGTATCTTATGCAGGCAATGTGACAATGAGTATGAAGAGAAAGACACTCAATGTCATGAATGGCGATGAATACCGCGACTTCGTTAAGAAGATCTATGCAGGCAATCAGCGTGAAACTTTGGCGCTTTCTTTATTGGGAACCGCAAATACTGACTGGCAAAAAGAAATCTATCGTACAGCTTGGGGCCATGATCATAACGTCACAGTATCAGGTTCTCAAAGTTTAGGAAGCCCCAAAGAATATCTCCCTTGGCGTGTTTCTGCAGGATATACAAGCCAAGAAGGTATTGTGAAAACTTCTAAGTTTGAACGTTTTACAACAGCTTTGAACTTGAATCCACACTTACTTAACGATCATCTGACACTCAATTTGAATGCCAAAGGGATGATTGCGAAGAATCGTTATGCAGATGGTGACGCTACAAGTGCAGCCACAAGAATGGACCCAACACAGCCTGTTTATGACACAACTTCAGCTGACAAAGACAACTTCGGAGGTTATTTTGCATGGCGTGGTCCCGGTGCTTCACTCAATGATCCGAATTATCCTTTCAACAGAAACAGCCTTGCTCCCAACAACCCTGTTGCTGATTTGATGCTTAAAAACGACCGAGCTACGAGCCGAGACTTTATCGGTAATGCTGATGTTGACTATCAGGTACACGGCTTCGAAGACCTCCGCTTGCATGCAACTGCCGGTGCTGACATCGCAGAAGGTAAGCAAACTACAGACGTTGACCGTACATCTCCGTTGGCTTTCTACTTTGGTTCTACCGGTTTCAAGAAGTCGTTGAAGCGCAATCTGTTGCTCAATGCCTATGCACAGTACTATCATGACTTCAAAGATAAATATCAGAACCACTTTGATATCATGGCAGGTTATGAGTGGCAACACTTCTGGAGAAAGGAAACAAGCCGCTACCTATCTTATTATCCAAAAACAAACAGCATGCATCCTGGCGAGATTAACACCGACTCTGGACAGGATTATGATGGTGATGGCAAAAAAGAAGACTACAAATATATGACCGAGAACTACCTCGTTTCATTCTTTGGACGTGCTAATTGGAATTGGATGCAACGCTATTATCTTACAGCTACGGTCCGCGCTGATGGCGCTTCACGCTTCAAAAAGCATTGGGCTACCTTCCCATCTTTTGCTTTTGCATGGCGTATAAAGGATGAAAACAAGTTCAAAGAGATTAAGTGGCTCTCGGACTTAAAGCTGAGATTAGGCTGGGGAATGACTGGACAGCAGGAAGGAATTGGTGACTATACATACTTCGATATCTATCAAATTAATACGGGAACCAATAATTATTATCCCATCATTGGTGATGGAACAATGGTACGTCCCGATGCTGTTAACAAGAACTTAACTTGGGAAACTACGACCACTTACAATGTAGGACTTGACTGGGGTATATTAGATCAGCGCCTAACGGGTAGCATTGACTGGTACTTCCGCAAGACAACCGACCTATTAAATACGGTATATGTTCCCGCAGGTTCAAACTTCCGAAATCAAGTTTCATCAAATATTGGTAGCTTAACCAATACTGGTGTTGAAGCAACTTTAAACTGGACAATCCTCAATCAGCAGAATTCTAAAGACTGGTTCTGGAAAGTTGACTATAACTTTACTTACAACAAGAACAAGATTACGAAGCTAACTGGTGGTAGTGCAGACTACTATGTATCACCGAGTGGAATGGGAATATCAGCAGGTACAGGTCTAAACGTAGGCGCACATAAAGTTGGTTATCCAGCAAACTCATTCCTTGTATATCAACAAGTGTATGATCAGAACGGCAAACCTATTGAAGGTGCTGTAGTAGATCGTAATGCAGATGGGCAAATAACAGATGCAGATCGCTATATTTATAAGCAAGCTGCGCCCCCTGTTACCATGGGTTTATCATCTCGTTTGGAATATAAGAACTGGGACTTTGGCTTTAGTTTCCGTGCAAACATCGGCAACTATGTTTATAATGACAAATATGCTGGTCGTGCAAACATGAGTACTTCCGAGATTGTTGCACCTTCAAACTACCTCTCTAACCGTCCAGTTGCACTCTTAGCTGACAATTGGCAGACCTATGATGAACGTGCTTTCTTGAGTGATCGCTGGGTTCAGAATGCTTCATTCCTAAAGCTTGACAACGTAACATTAGGCTATAGCTTCAGTAAACTATTTAATACGAGCATCTCAGGACGCATATATGGCACCGCTTCTAACCTATTAACGATTACCAAATATGACGGCATTGACCCTGAAGTTACAAACTTTGTTGACAGCAAATGGGTCATGGGAATTGACAACAATATGTATCCACGTCCAATGTCATTCATCCTTGGTGTCAATCTAAACTTCTAACTTTAAGAATTGTATGAAAAAATATTTCAAAACTATACTTCCGGCAGCAACTCTTTTGCTGTCAATGGGATTAAGTTCATGTATAGGTGACCTCGACGTTACACCCATAGATCCAAACAAGAACACTAATCCTAAATCAGATCAGCTATTTACTAAGTGCTACGCTGACCTCGCATTAGCTGGTCAAAGCGGTCCCGATGGAGACTGTGATATCGATGGTTTAGACGGCGGTACGACTGGTTTCGTGCGCCAACTATTCAATACCAACGAGCTACCTACAGACGAAGCAATCTGTAACTGGGGTGATCCTGGCATTGCAGAGTTTAATTATATCAGCTTCGACTCTAACCATCCAATGGCTAAAGGCTTTTATTATCGCCTGTACTTTGGTGTTACTATCTGCAATCAATACCTTGCAACATTTGCTGATGTAGATGAAACAAAGACTGCAGAAGTGCGTTTCCTGCGTGCATTGAACTATTATCATCTGATGGATCTCTATGGAAACGTTCCATTTACAGAGCAAGTTTCTGCCAAAGCAGCACCTCAATATACACGCAAACAGATGTATGATTTCCTTGAAAAAGAGTTGCTTGAGATTGAGCCTAAGCTCTCTGCAGCCACTCCAAAGAAATCAACCGACGCTGGTTATGGCCGTGTTGACAAAGCTGCTGCATGGATGTTACTTTCTCGTTTGTATCTCAATGCTCAGGTTTATACAGGAACTCCGCAGTGGCAAAAGGCTGCTGAATACGCTAAAAAGGTAATGGATTCCAACTATAAGCTTTATACTGGCGCAACAAAGAATGGCTGGACAGCTTATCAACAGCTTTTCATGGGCGACAATGGAGAGAACGGTGCTTCTGTCGAAGCAATCTTTCCTGTACTTCAAGACGGTAAGAAGACCGCATCATTTGGTACGGCTTTGTTCCTCATGGCCAGCACATTCGATGCCGGAGTCACTGTAAATCCCAACGGAGTAGCTGGAAACAACACGTCAGAGAACTGGGCTGGTAACCGCGCTCGCAAGAGTTTAATTGATAAATTCTTCCCAAATAACAACGCACCTTACGTACATGCCAACCAAATGACTGCTGCTGCAGGTGATGACCGCGCACTCTTCGATGCCTTACAAGCCGATGGAAACAAGCGCAACATAGACCAAGCAAACGCTGATCAGATAGGCGTCTTCTCAAATGGCTTTGCAGTTGCCAAGTTCACTAACTTCCATTCAGACGGTTCTGCCGGTCATGATGCCAAGTATCCGGATACCGATTTCTTCCTGATGCGTGTTGCAGAGGCCTATCTCACCTATGCAGAAGCAACGGCACGCCTAAACGGTAATCAGACGACAACAGAGGGAACAGCTGCTGTTAACGCCCTCCGCAAACGTGCACATGCCCAAGAACGTACTACCGGTAGCTACACTTTAGACGACATTCTCGATGAATGGAGCCGTGAATTCTACTTTGAAGGACGTCGTCGTAGCGACCTTATTCGCTTCGGACGCTTTGGTGGTAACACCAATTATACATGGCCTTGGAAGGGTGGCGTGCATGAAGGTACGCAAGTTTCTGCTACAAAGAACATCTACGCTATACCGACAAGTGACGCCATTGTCAATCCAAACATCAAACAGAATCCTGGTTATTAATTCAGCATTTTAGGAAAGGAGACCCGCTCTCCCTTCCTATTCGAACAATTTATAAAATTGAATCACAATGAAAAATATATTGAAGTCTACTTTGTTACTCATGTGTGGAGCCTTCATTTTGGCCTCATGTGCAGACGACAACGACTCTAATCCTGTGCTGCAAAAGCCTACTTCGTTCGTCCTGAACACTCCCGCTTTGGCAACAAATGGTACATACGACCTTGCAAACTCTACGTCAGTAGAACTTACTTGCACGCAACCTAACTACGGGTTTCCTATCACAACGAAATACACTATCGAGGTAGCGACCAAGAAAGATATGTCAAACGCTACGAAGATGAGCACGAGTTTCAAAACTGCAAAGATTGATGTTGATGCGGCAGAAATGGCTGCTGCGCTGACCGAACAGGCTCTTAAGGACGGTAAAACAGAAGCCGATTTCCCCATAGACATCCCTGTTTACATCCGTGCTAAGGCTACTCCAATCACTGCAATGGGTTCTGAAATCGACAGTTTGAACCATAGTTATGCGATTGTGTCAAATGTTATCACGCTCAAACACGTTCATCTCGCTTTCTCATTACCTCCAGTAAATCTTCCCGAACATATCTATATTACGGGTAATTTCAATAACTGGTCTTGGGATAATCCATTGGATATGGTTATGGTTAATGGCTCTACCCACGTTTATTGGCATCTTGTTTACATTGATGATAGCGGTATCAAGTTCAACACCACAAAGAAATGGGATGGCAATGAGAAAGGCTTTGCCGGCATAACTGTAAATGCTTCCAGCGAATTGGGTAGCGAAATAAAGAGCCACGATGGTAATATTGCTTCGTCAAATCCTGGTTGGTATCTCATGATTGTAGATGCAAAGGTAGAAGGACGCGATATTAAGTATGACGTCACTTTCAACAAACCACAGGTTTATTTGATAGGAACTGCGACATCAGGTGACTGGACTGAGAATCAAGCTGACCAGCTATTTACAGTCCCAACAACAAAAGAAGGTCAGTTCGTTTCACCTGCTTTCGCTAAGAATACGACTGGAGATGGCGGCCTACGTGCCTATGTTAAGCTCCCCGGAACCGACTGGTGGAAGACCGAATTCATGGTATTTGACAAGAAGATCAAGTATCGTGGCACTGGTGGTGACCAAGAACGTATCAATGCTACGGCTGGACAGAAGCTCTATTTGAACTTCGGTAATGAAACGGGAGAAATCAAATAATCACCTAACAGATAAACAATAACACAATGAAAAAGTTTTCATTATATATCACAATCGCACTTGCAAGCCTCTTCTTTGGGTCTTGCAGTGACGATTATACAGACTGGGCAAACCCTCAATCGTATCCACAGGAAGACGCAATCAACCTGCCTGGCTTCAAGGCTACAGCCACAAATGCCATCGATTTGAATCAACCTGGGACACAGGTAAAGGCATTTGCACTCAACGAAGCAGCCCTTCCCGAAGGCTATAAGCTTGAGAATGCTCGCGTAGAGCTAACTGCCGATGGAGTAACTGATGCAAAAACAACGAGTGTTAAGGCCTCTGTTGCAGGCTTAGTTGACAGCACTTCTATCCAAAAAATAGTTGCCGATGCTTTCGGACTACGCCCTACTCCACGCACACTTAATGCGCATGTATTTGTCAATGCCGTTAAAAACGGACAGGCAGCTTATATTGATGCAGGCACAACCAAAGTTGTTGTAACTCCTAAAGCGCCAAAGATTGACACCGAATATTACTTGACTGGTAATATCAATAACTGGGAAAACGATAACGATTCCTATCCCGTTAAGAACAGCGGTGCCGATGTTTACACTGATCCTGTATTCAGTATTACACTCACAGAAGCACAAGTTGCAGCCTTAGATAAGGTGGAATTTAAGCTCACTCCAAAGTCAAAAATAGGCACAAACGACTGGTCTGAGTGTATCGCTGCGGCCAAAGAAGAGGGCAAACTCTCTGCAAACAACGCAGGTGGCAACTTGAGTTTCGACATTGTTCCTGGTGCAAAGGTCTATAAACTCACTTTCAACTTGCTTGATCAGACATGGAGTTGCACCCCACTTAGCTTCGATGACTATCTCTATATGGCTGGAAACGCAAATGGTTGGAAGCATATTGACTACCTCTATGGCAAGGAACATGACGGCAAATACACTGGTTTCATGTATCTGGATCAGCAAGGTTTCAAGTTCTGTACACAGCCTTCATGGAATGGTGACAACTATGGCGCAGGCCTTTCTACAACAGGTGGCGACATCACCATAAGCGAACCAGAAGGCTACTACAAAGTAGATGTCGACCTTGCCAATGCTACTATGCACCTCACTCCAATCACTCGAATTGGTGTTATCGGTAGCGCTACAGCCGGAGGTTGGAATAGTGACCAGCCAATGACTTACAATAAGACCGACCGTGCATGGGAGATTAACAACATAGTACTATCAAATGGTAGCATAAAATTCCGTGCAAACAACGGCTGGGACATTAATTGGGGCGGCACCGTTAATAAGTTAACTACAGACAACGGAGCTGACATCGCCGTCACAGCAGGTACATACAACATCAAGTTCTATGCCTGGGCTGATGGTAAAGGCAAGTGCGAAATCACACCTGTTGCCCCTGCTAAGCGTCGTAAATAAAAGAAAGAATTACCTGTTTTACAGGATTTTCATGAATTAAAGAACGAAGATGGCCCTTGGATGTGATATCCGAGGGCCTCTTTTTTATTCTCCCTTCATGCCTAATCACATGCGAATAAAAAACCTATTACCCTCCTCTTGTCGTAAATTTTCATTCATAGCGGATGATAACATAAATCGTTTGACCAAAACCCACACTGCATTTTCAATTCCATATAGACATAAATCGTTCCTCCTTTTATATTGAAAAGCCTTTCCATTCAAATAAGATCGATCCATGCAAACTATCTTCTTGTGACACAACCACTTACAAACAGGCTATCAAAACCATGCAAACAACCTCACAATTGCAGTCAAATTACCGCACGCTTTGCATCACTTTATCGCGTGTTTTGACGCAAATCATTTTATCATTACTCATGGGTTAAATAATAATGTAAATAGAAACGCAATACCATAGCACACAATTTGTTTACAAACAAAACTTGCAATAGTACATATCACCGTAGGTATTATGTCAATGTTACAATGGGTGCATTTGTCATTTCGAATGTCACAACGACGCAACTCGGTACGAGTTGTTCTTTTGATAGCCCGGGGTTGGCGAGGAACGAGCCTACCCCGGGTGAGTATTCGCAAGGAGATCCAACGCCATAGGTGTTGAGCTTTTTCTGTGAAGGCACGCTTACAATGAAATATTTCATGACGGATTAATTTTAAAAAGCGCAACACCTACGGCGTTGTTCCCCGCAAACCATACTCCAACCCAGGGTAGCCTGCACTATCGTTTGGCAACCCTGGGCTATCAAAAGCGCAACACCGATGGTGTTGAATCATTTATTCTATAATACAATTAATGCCAACATACGAATAAATAAGTAACAAAATGTGCCAATTTTTTTATGGATATATCCACCATGATGAATGCTCTCATCGCGCAACGCTGTAAGCGTTGTACCTTTGATAACCCAGGGTTGGCGAGCGATAGCGAAGTCTACCCTGGGTCTTTTGCCGTTAGAGGCAACAACGCTGTAGGCGTTGTACCTTTTATTCCTCGGTATTTTATCACGACATTCCACGCAGAAAACGTACAACACCTACGGCGTTGACCTCAACACTACACGCATAACCCAGGGTAGGCTAATGCCAACCCTGGGCTATCAAAGGTACAACGCTTACAGCGTTGATATCTCATTGCAACGTTATTAATGATAATGTATGTTGGGTTACCTTTTATATCATGTTATTTATAGTCTGTAATTGGCGAGGAATAGATCTCCCCTGGGTAATCATCCGCAAGGAGAATCAACACCTTATGCATTGAGATTGTTAGGAGAACACATCGTTTTCGTCTCCTCATGTGTTTCTATTTTAGGGCCGACTCCATAATCTTATTTGCGTTATCAATGCGCTCTTGTGTCGGAGGTTCAACGCCTTTGAGGGGATAATCAAGGTGAAGTTCGTCGTATTTATACGTACCTAAGGTGTGATAAGGCAAGATATCAATGCGCTCAATGTTATGAAGCGTGTTGAGAAAAGCGGCAAGTTCGTGCAGATATTCATCGTTGTCAGTGATTCCCGGAATAAGAACGTGACGTATCCAAACAGGCTTTTGAATCTCAGAAAGATAGCGGGCACAATCAAGGATGTTACGGTTTGTGAACTTTGTTAGCTTGCGGTGTTCCTCATCTCGAATGTGTTTGATGTCTAATAGCACCGTATCGGTGACCTTCATCAGGCGTTCAAACTTCGTGAACCATAAGCCATTGCGTGTAAATGGCTGGGCCGATGTGTCAAGACAAGTATTGATTTGTCGTGCGTGGGCTTTCTCAAAAAGCTCTATTAAGAAGTCTATTTGCAGCAAAGCCTCGCCTCCGCTGATCGTAATTCCACCCTTTTCGCCCCAATAAGTGCGATAACGTTCGGCCTGATCCAATAGTTCATCGGCCGTCATGGGCTTTACTTTGTTTTGTTTCCACGTATCAGGATTGTGACAAAACAGGCAGCGCATGGGGCAGCCTTGTAGGAAAATGATATATCGAATGCCTGGACCATCGACAGAACCAAAGGTCTCTATGGAGTGAACATAACCCACATGACCTTGTGAAGAGCGTGTTGACGAGCTTTGAAGTGCATTATCCTTGTTCATGATTTCAAAATGTTTATGTCCTAATTTGAAAGGACGCCCTCCGTCGCTCCCTTTGAACAGAAAGGACAGAGGGCGCATATAGTAACCCTATTGAAAAGTTTTGGTCTATAGTCTGCCGTGAGCCTGGCGTGCAATCACATCGAGTTGTTGCTCTCTTGTGAGGTCAATGAACTTCACAGCATAGCCACTTACGCGGATGGTAAAGTTCTGATATTCTTCCTTTTCGGGGTGTTCCATCGCGTCTTTCAACTTATCTACGCCGAAGACATTAACGTTTAGATGGTGTGCTCCCTGGTCAAAATATCCGTCCATCACGCCAACTAACGTGCGAGAACGCTCCTCATCATCGTGTCCTAAGGCATCGGGTGAGATGGTTTGTGTATTAGATATACCATCAAGAGCATACTCATAAGGAAGCTTAGCCACAGAGTTCAGCGAAGCTAACAAGCCATTTTGCTCTGCGCCATAAGACGGATTAGCTCCTGGTGCCAATGGAGTT
Source organism: Segatella salivae F0493 (assembly GCF_000477535.1). Lineage (NCBI taxonomy): Bacteria > Pseudomonadati > Bacteroidota > Bacteroidia > Bacteroidales > Prevotellaceae > Segatella > Segatella salivae. Next base: position 71,153 of record NZ_AWGW01000027.1, on the reverse strand, counting down.
TCGGCACGACGACCATCGGGCATGTTACCAGTATACTTGCCATATACGACATTAGAAGTAATGGTTAGGATGCTGGTTGTAGGCTCAGAGTTGCGATAAGTGTGGTATTTCTTAATCTTGTTCATAAAGGTTTTCAACAGCCATACAGCGATTTCGTCAGCTCGTTCGTCATCATTTCCATAACGAGGGAAGTCACCTTCTGTCTTATAGTCCTTGGCAAAACCCGACTCATCGCGTATAATATGCACCTTAGCATACTTGATTGCACTGATAGAATCAACCACATGACTAAAGCCTGCGATACCCGTTGCGAAGGTACGGCGTACATCTGTGTCGATAAGTGCCATCTCTGCAGCCTCATAGAAGTACTTATCGTGCATGTAATGGATAAGATTTAACGTCTTAACATAAATGCAAGCAAGCCAATCTAACATATCATCGAAGCGGGGAAGGAACTCATCATACGAGATGATGTCACTTGTAATGGGTCGGTAAGCAGGCCCAACTTGTTCGCGTGTTCGACCGTCTACGCCTCCATTTATGGCATAAAGCAGCGCCTTAGCAAGGTTGGCACGCGCACCGAAGAACTGCATTTCCTTACCTGTTTGCGTAGCACTTACACAGCAACATATCGAGTAATCGTCTCCCCAAATGGGTCGCATCACATCGTCATTCTCATATTGTATCGAACTGGTTTTAACCGAAATCTTCGCTGCATAAAGGCGGAAGGCCTTAGGAAGTCGGCTACTATACAACACCGTAAGGTTCGGTTCAGGTGATGGTCCCATGTTTTCGAGGGTGTGAAGGAAGCGGAAGTCATTCTTTGTTACCATCGAACGGCCGTCTATTCCCATACCAGCCATTTCGAGAGTAGCCCAAACTGGGTCTCCAGAGAACAGCTGATTATAAGACGGAATGCGTGCAAACTTGACCATTCTAAACTTCATCACGAGATGATCGATAAGTTCTTGTGCCTCCTCTTCAGTCAGTTTACCCTCTCGAATGTCTCGTTCTATGTATATATCAAGGAAGGTTGAGATGCGACCAACGGACATTGCCGCGCCGTTTTGAGTCTTAACAGCACCAAGATAACCGAAATAGAGCCATTGAACGGCTTGAATTGCGTCGTTAGCAGGCTGAGAAATGTCGAAGCCATATATGGAAGCCATCTCCTTTAAGCCTTGTAATGCACGGATTTGCATGGCTACTTCCTCGCGAAGACGAATCACTTCATCAATCATTTCACGATCACCCATGTTCTGAAGGTCGCGCTTTTTCTCTGCAATCAAATAGTCGATACCATACAAAGCAACACGACGATAGTCGCCAACAATGCGTCCTCGTCCGTATGTATCAGGCAAACCAGTAAGTATATGGTTATGACGCACGTGCTTCATCTCATCAGTATACGCGTCAAAGACACCGTCATTGTGGGTCTTTACGTATTGAGAGAAGATGTGATGTAGCTTTTCTGACGGCTGATATCCATAGGTAGTACAAGCTTGTTCGGCCATTTTTATCCCCCCATAAGGCATGAAAGCACGCTTCAATGGCTTATCCGTTTGCAAACCAACTACGCGTTCTAAGTCCTTCGTTTCAGGGTCAATGTAACCTGGTCCGTAAGCCGTGAGCCCAGAAACTACTTCAGTTTCCATGTCAAGAACTCCGCCTTTAGCCCGTTCTTCCTTTTGAAGTGCGCGTAGTTTCTGCCACAATGTCTCAGTAGCATGGGTCGGTCCTGCTAAGAAAGTCTCATCCCCTTCATAGCTGGTATAGTTATTCTGAATGAAATCTCGTATGTTAACTTCAGATAACCACTTGTTTCCTTTGAAACCTCTCCATTCTTTTCTCATCTTAAAATCCTTTTAGTTTATATCTTGAAAACTTTATATTACGGCGTCTGTCAATGCAGAAAGCAAGACAAAACGCCGTTCCTCCCTTCATCATTCGTTTATCCGCGAATCATGGTTATCATCATCTTAAAGCGCTCTTCAGCTTTAACCGAGTGATGAGCACCACTTGGAATGATGAATGTTTCACCCGCTTTGATGTTGAAAACCTGTCCTTCTACGTTCAGTTGCATTACTCCTTCTATGACTTGTATAAGCGCATCGAAGGGTGCAGTGTGTTCCGATAGTCCCTGACCAGCATCAAAACTAAACAAGGTTACAGTGCCGGCGTTACTATGAATGAACTCCTTACTGACCACACCACCATTAGTATAATCGATAACTTCTGCTGCTTTAAATACTTTTCCTTTTTCAATTGTAGCCATAATAAATTTACTTTAATAGATAAATACTTTGTTTTCATAACCTCGTTGAGGTCATTTCATCTTCTCATATATGTCTTCAGCAATTATAATGCCGATGATTTCACAGTAACAAATGTGACGATATTCCCACATTTTAATGTCAGTTCATGACTTCTGTTGTTTCAAATTACATCGTTATATGCTGCCCAACACGCCATCATGCCATGGATATCAGAATGGAGCCTGACGCTCAAAGTGCAATCTTTTGCCTGTTTTTGGATGGTCAAATGCCAGTTCTTCTGCATGAAGAAAAAGCCTTTGCGCCCCAGTTCCATAGAGTTCATCACCTCGAATGGGATTGTTGAGCCCCTCAGCATGTGCACAATGCATGCGAAGTTGATGCGTTCTGCCTGTTCGCGGATATAACTTCACACGACAATCATCCATAAATTGATAGTCAGTTACAGCCTCTTTGCCATGCACTTTATCGACAATTTGCCGTGGGCGGTCAGTCAAATCGGGACGCAACGGCAAACGAATCTGCCCATGCTTTGCCCCTTTGTGTGGCACAGATAACAAGGCAACATATTGCTTTTCCACGTGATGTTGCTTGAACTGTTGTTGCAAATTGATATACGATTCAACATTAAGTGCCACAACAAGTAGCCCACTTGTGGCCATGTCGAGACGGTGAACAATCAGTGGACCCGTTGCTTCGGGATGACGATGCAACACAAGCGAGCGCACACTTTCACGCTGATTTTTCCCTGGAACGCTTAACATCCCCGCGGGTTTACACACAACTGCGATGTCATTATCCTCGTAAATCCATTCCAAAGTCTGATGCGTCTCCTGCTCTAATGGGTTGGTTTCGACTTCAATTCCATGCAACATCCACCGCAATATCGGTTTACATTTGCCGTTACATGCCGGATAATATTGCAAATGATGACGTATTTCTTCCCGTGGACTGGCTCCCCACCAGAACATAGCCATACTGATTGGCTGCATCTGATGACGGAAAGCATATTGCAAAAGCTTTGGTTCACAACATTCACCACTACCTGCAGGTGGCACCATTGGATAGAAAATATCGAGTAAGTTCTTTTGATTTCCTTTGTCATCAAACATCAGAAAATGACTGAAAAGCCATCGTTGCAGTGCATCACTCCGTTGATGTCGTTCCGTCTTTAGGGCGTTGATATCGGCTTCTATGGCTTCAACCATAGCGCTCTTTTCTGTAATTTGTTGAGCAAACTGCTTTTTCTTTCGATGCAATTCGGCTTTTAGGAACTGCGAACGCCTTATCATTTCGGGTGTCAACACCTGTGGTCTGCCCTCTTTTTCGCGTTTAATCTCCACCTTAAAAGCCTCAATCTCCCTTTCTGCCTCATCCACTTCGTCGTGCCATTGCTGCCTTGCCACTTCCAATTCACGACTATTTTCAAGGGCATTAATACGCTCGTTGAGTGCTGAAATCATAGCTTCGTGCTGCTTGAAATAGCCATTTGGCTGCAAATAGTCAAACACTGCTGGCACAAATCCGGGCCAATCGCTTCGACCATTAATCTGTCCGCTGTAGCCCGAAAGATAGCCAATGTCGCGCCCTTTCTTTACAATCAGCACACCAAACATCTTTCCTTGGTCTATTTCGGCTTTGAATTCAGGTGCCGATGCAGCTATTTCGCGCTGCACTTCGCTTGCTGCTGCACGACAAAGCGCATCTGGTTTATAGTAGAACGGATTGTTCATGCGTTCCGGAAGCACACGCGTTGAGGCATCAAGTGGATGGAATATCATTTCAAACGGCTTCGATCTATTATCTCAATTGTCTTTCCATCTACGCGAATAACACCCTCTTTCTCAAATTCACTGAGTACTCTTAGGAGCGAAAACTTCTGTATTCCAAACGAGTCGGCTATCTCTTGACGACTTCGAGTAAGGCGAATGGTGTTGGAATTTTGCTCTCCTGCTCGCTCAAGTAGCAGGTAAGCAACCTTCTCTCTGACTGTAAACAGACTCAAAACCTTCATCTTATGCGTCAAGAACACATCGATATTCGACAACGAACGAATATAGTTCATGCAAATATCTGCGTCATCATCAATAAGCTTTTTCAGTGTTTGGGGAGTCATTCTCAGTAGTGTCACCTCGGAATCTGTCTCTACACTCACGGGCATACTATTGTTTTTAGCAAAGATAAAGGCTGGTGCAATGAGGTTACCCGGCCGAAGTCGTGTCACCTCCACTTGCTTTCCACTGAGTGAAACCATACGGCAGATGAGACTTCCGCTAAGTACTATGTCGGCAAACCTACAGGGCATACCAGCCAAAGTGTACACATCGCGCGGTGCAAAGTTTATGATTTGGTAGCCGATATTGCCCAATGCGAGGTCTATACTGAGTGTACTCATGCCCGCAAAGAGTGGACATTTCTGCAAGACTTGCATCATTTGGTCGTTTGTCATGCTTTGGATTGCGATTTGTTATAATAGTGCAAATTTAGTAATAAAAAGCCTATTAATGATTCACTACACAGAAAAAAGCTATAACTTTACCGAGAAATAAGTATTGGTTTATGATGAAAAGAACAATTATTGGTTGGTTATTCGTGTGTTTTGCTATAGCAGTGAGCGCACAAAACCTAAAGTTTAAGGATGGAAAATTCAAGATAATACAGTTTACCGACTTACATTATAAGTTAGGAAATCCTGCATCTCGTCAGGCAACCGATTGCCTTTATGAGATTGTAAAGGCTGAACATCCCGACTTAATCGTCCTTACTGGCGATGTAATCTATTCCAAACCGGGAGACATGTGCCTACAACAAATCCTCAATATCATGTCTGATTTAAAGGTTCCTTTCTGTTATCTGTTGGGCAATCATGACCCAGAACAGGGCACGCCTGTAAGCCAATTGTATGATCAAGCGCAACAAAACACCTACTGTGTGCAGCCAAAACGCAATGGAAACGCACTTGACTTCGCGTTGCCAATCAAGTCGTCTGACGGCGCAAAGACAGCCGCTGTGATTTATGGAATGGATACACATGAGTACTGTAAGATGCCTGGTGTGGGTGGATATCAATGGCTTACGTGGAATCAAATCGGTCGTTATCGCAACTGGGCAGCCTCATTCAAGCGTGAGAATGGAGGCAAACCAGTACCTGCTTTGATGTTTATGCACTATCCATTACCCGAATATAACGATGCCGTTGCCAACACTCAAGTGACTCTTATCGGTACAAGAATGGAACGGGCTTACGCACCTAATCTCAATAGTGGTATGTTTTCAGCCCTCAGATCAATGGGCGATGTGATGGGAGTCTTTTGTGGTCATGACCATGATAACGACTATTCACTGATGTATTACCATGTACTCTTGGCGCATGGCCGCTTTTCTGGTGGTAACACGGAGTACAATCATCTTCGTAATGGTGCACGCATCATCGTGCTTTATGAAGGTCAACGCAAGTTCGATACCTACATTCGTGAGCGTGGAGGGCAAGTTCTCTACCCTACAACCTACCCAAATAGCTATGAGAAAGACGACTGGAAGAAACGTGATGGCACGCGATAGATGACATCAAAAGCTGTGGTTTTCCGTGCGGTTTATAAAAGAATATAACATATATGTGGCTTGTTTATGACACGTTACGATTGATATTCCAATGAAACACGCCACAAATAATAAATCAATGTGATTTTTCCAATACTGTAAGTGTTGCGCTTTCTAAGCGTAATCCGCCATAAATCCAGGTGCAAAATAACGTAATTCATATTGCGAAATATATGTTTCAACACCATCGGTGTTGCGTTTTCGATAGCCCAGGGTTGCCAAACGATAGTGCAGGCTACCTTGGGTTAATGTATGTTGTGTGGGGAACAACGCCGTAGGTGTTGCGCTTTTTTTGATTAATCTGCCATAAAAGGGTTCATTGTAAGGGTGACTTCACAGAAAAAGCTCAACACCGATGGCGTTGAATCTCCTTGCGAATGTTTACCCGGGGTAGGCTCGTTCCTCGCCAACCCCGGGCTATCAAAAGAACAACTCGTACCGAGTTGCGAGATGAGAACATTCGTAGTGATAGATGTGTTCATTGGAATATTGGTATAATACCTACGGCGTTACATCGTTGCAATATTCGCAATGACAAATTCGTTCATTGGAATATTGATATAACACCTACAGCGTTGCACCATGAGGGCATTTATATTGCAAAATTCATTCATTAGAATACCGACATAACACCTACGGCGTTGCATCGTTACCACATTCGCTATGCCAAATACATTCATGGGAATATTGGCATAAATTCCACGGCGTTGCATCGTTACCACATTCGCAATGGCAAATATATTCATTGGAATACCAGCATAATACCTACGGCATTACATGGCCGCAACATTCACTATAACAAATACATTCATTGCCAAACCATAACAACACAAATGGCATTGACAACTAATGGAATGTATATCGTTTGAGGGCTAATTGGGAATAACAAACCTGTTGATATAAAACAGGAAAATAATATGACGCAAACGACTGGGTGATTTGACGCATTTCAGGCGATGAAATGACGGAGATTACACGATAAAATGAGGCATATCGCGGCGTGAACTAATCACTATCACGCCATGGAATTACACAAAATAGATGATGAAGGATTTGATTCTGTACTGCCGGCATAGTGGATTATCATTGCACTTCGCCAAAAATCCTTTCATTTTCGCCCTGCACTTACCTAAACATTTCAAGGCTTAAAACGCTCTAAGAAAGGCTTTTGATGAATAAAAGTAACGCGTGTCATTGTGCAACAGAATTCATAATAAAGCAACAAACATGAGGTTTTATGCGTAAATTTACCTACATTTGCACTACAATTAACAAAGAAGTGCAATCTAAATCGTAACTAAAAAATGACTCGTTCTATTATTACAGCCATTGTTTTTGCCTTGGCCCTCATCACAACGCTTTACAGTCTGTTCATTGAAGACAAAAAAATTGAAAACGAAAAAAAGCGGAAAAAGAAGATAATAAAAGATGCAATATTAGCTATAGTATGGGCTATTTTGCTGATATTGCGCATCATTTACATCATGCATGAGCGTTAAACATATCACAAGATTCGTTTCCTCACACAAGGTTTTGTATGGAGGAAACGAATCATGTGTATTGTTATTCTGCGAATTTCTTTAGTTCATACAAGGCAGGTGTAGCCTCTCCACTCTCACTATCGAATAGAGGTGCATTGTACCAATTGCTCATTTGCGTATTAAATGCATTAAATTCAGGCCACCACCAGAATAAACCTGTCACATGTTTATGGCTCTTTAGCATGGTGACGAGGTCTGAAGTGAAACGTTGTTGGCCTTGAAGTGAGTAAGGATATTGGTTAGAATAGTCGAACGTTGAACCTCCAACAGCCCACTTATAAGGATAACCCGTTTCAACAAGCATAATGTTTTTGTTCGCAAAAGCCTGCTCTAAGCGCGATATAGCAGCGTCGAGTTCGTTCATTGAACCATGGAAATAAGGATAATAACTCAAGCCAATGACGTCGTAATCTATCTTGGCTAACTGCATCTGTTGATAGAAATTCATCAATGCTTGATAATTAGCGTTGTCGTGTTGTTGGGAAGTTGACACGCGCTCGGTATGCAAAATGATTTTTGCTTTGGGGCAAACCTCTCTGCAAGCAGTGGTTGCTGCCCGCAAGAGTTGCGTGAAACGAGTCCAATTTTCCTGTGGAGATGTGGGGTAACACACCTTTGCTGATGCCTTGTTTACTCCCCAAAGCATTCCATAACTGATTTCATTTCCCGTCTGAATCAACTCTGGTGAAACGCCGTTTTCATTCATTTTCTTCAACACCTCCGCTGTATAGGTCTTGACCTTTGCAGCTAATTGTGCATCATTTAGACTTGCCCAAGCCTTTGGAGTCCATTGTTTTCCGGGGTCAGCCCACGTGTCAGAGTAATGAAAATCGAGTAGAATCTTGAAGCCAGCAGCCTTGATTTGTTTCGCCAAAGGCAAGATATAAGCGAGATCTTGGCATGCGTTTGCATCGCGATCATCACCTTGATAGTCGGCAGGATTTACGAAAAGACGAAGTCGCATGGTGTTCCAGCCAGCCTTCTTAAATAGTGCAAGCGGACTCGTTGGTGTGCCCTTGTCTTTATAAATGGCATGCGCTTGTTCATATTTCGATAGCAGTGAGATGTCACCCCCTACGTATTTCACCCCTTCTTCGATAGGCGTTGTGTTGGGTTTCGGTGTTGGTTTCTTCTCTGGTGCAATTTCATTACTGCCACAAGCAGTAGTAATGGTTAGCAATGTAAATGCTAAAAGGATAGTAGTTCGTATCAGTTTTTTCATTATTTTGTTTGTTTTTTTCGGATGCAAAGATACAAAAAAACTGATAAAAGCCTTAGAAATTCGGAAATCTTTCATCGTGATTAGCCTTCACTGCCATACATTCCATCTCAATAAGCCAGCCTGGTCGGCACACGGGAGCATGGAGAAGGACATAAGGAGTATGGGGGAATTGCTCGTGAAACATCGTAGAAACCACTGCATAATCAGCTGGGTCACGCAGATAAACGAGGGCAAAGGTGATATCATCAAAGTGCATTTCAGCCTCGTTGAGTATGGCATCAACATTCTCCCACATGCGTTTTACCTGACGTTTGATATCATGCGGGTAGACCACCTGCCCCTTATTGTCTATACTTGCAGTGCCCGACACGAAGACATGTCGGCGATCTCCGTAGTCGATTTGCGTCGCTCTTTCGAAGCTTACGCCATATTCGCTCGTGCGATTCATGTGATCAAGTGCGTAGAGAAAAGTCATTTGGTTGGGCAAAAGACCTTTAATGGCGTAGGCATCCATACATACTGACACCTTCGAATCAGCCACTCTACCTCCTATTCCAGTACTCGATATGTAGTGTGTATTGGCAGTTAGGTCTTGAGTTACAAACACTTCATTGCGTGCTTTCACGACACCTTCATAGTTGTTATCAATGTCGTTGACGAAAAACCAGGTGCGAACACAGTTGTCTTTCAACGTACATTCGTTCTCAATCAGACGCATCACATAGTCTTCAAGCAATCGAGTTGTTTGATATTTTGAGTTGGATGAAGATATGGTTTCACCTGCAAGCCAAAGATGTTCGTATGCCCCGTGCGACACACGAAACATCCCTTGAGCGCAGTTTTGTTTCTTTATCCCTTTTAAAACATATACCCATAGCGCCACTTTTGTACCATCTAATGGTGGCTGTTGAATCACAGAGAGCGCACAATCACATTCATCGGTGGCATAAACCTCGTCCTCTTGATTGGCAGCATCACTGAGAAAGTAACGTTTCATGACGGCCTCAGCGCCGGGCATCAACTTATCTCTCAGTTCATTATAACGCGAAATGACTTCTTGAAGCTGTGCTGTGAAGGCAGCATTTGGGTCGGATGCGTGGATGATAAAAGAGGCTTCATCATTTATTTTGGTGCGAAAGGCCTCGCTTGGGCCCTCAGAAATGAGCGTCGGCAGGCTTGAATTGCGTGGAGAAGTGAGGTTAGAACACTCCTCTTGAGTATTTTTCTGTATCATAAGCTATTATTAATTATTCTCTATTTGGTTTGTATTCTCATTATCACGCAAGTGCTTTCACCCTTAATTTTGCCTCATCTCTTCGTAAGAAAAAGGCGAAAAGGCCTCATTTAAGCATAGCTGTGCATGCCTCCCAACACATAGTTTACGCCGAAATATGTTATGACTATCGTCAAGAAAGCTATCGTTGTATAGATATGATAGTATTTAGGCGTGCGCAAAGCAGGTACACTTTGCAAGTGAAGAAGCACCGCATAAACCATAAAAGTGATAAGCGCCCACGTCTCTTTTGGGTCCCATGACCAGTAGTTTCCCCAGCTAATGTTGGCCCAAATGGCGCCAATGAAGATGCCAAGTCCCAGCGTTGTCATGGCAGGATAAAGGAAAATGCGACTCAAAATCATTAAAGCCGTAGACTGTTCCAGTCCTGTTTGGGGACAACCACGCATGCGTTGTAACGCCGAAAGAATCAAAGCAGTGAGTCCGCAGATAAAGGTTAGGGCCAAAAGTGCGTAACTCATCATGATGATACTCACGTGAATACTCAGTAATGGGCTATTCAACACGGGCATAATATGGCCGATTGCGGGGTCCATTTGACCGATATGGCTCACCAAAAGAAAGAAACCACTGAGTAAAAAGCCAAAGGTGATGATGAGAAGTCGCAGAGAACGCATTGCAAAAGCCATCACTATAGTGATTAACATGCTAAACCACGCAACGGAAAGCATAGACTCATAGCCATTGCTTAAAGGGATATTGTCGCTTATTATCCATCGTAAGGCCAGCGCAAATGTTAGCACTGAGAATGAGATGACGAGCAAAAGGATGAGCAATCCGTGAAGTATTGACGGACGAAGCCCAAGAAGTTGCGTCTTGAAGGAAGTCAATCGGCGAATCACTAAGCCCATAGTGAAGAAGCCAAGACATAGGTTTAAGATGAAAAGTAGAGTGGAAAAAGGAATGTTATTGTAGCATTTCTCTGCCTTAAACTGCATGTCAGTAGGGAGCGATTCGCCTGCATTGTGCTGCTGATAGCTTCGCAGTTGTTCAATGAGTTGAATGGCATTGGCCTCATCATTCGCAGCAACGGCTTGATAGAGTGCAGGGAAGTAGCTCTTGATTAACAGGATATCATTCTTTGGAAGCTGCTTAGGATACTGCTCAAATGGCGAGAACCATTGCGTCTTTCCATGTCGAAACGTGTGCGGAAATAGGGCAAGTGGTGTTCCCTTTTGCAGTGACATGATGACTTGAAGCTTATTATCCATGTCATAACAAGCCTTGTGTAGTGCGTCCTGTTGACCTTGTTGATAGTCATAAGCATATTGACCCAGGACGTATTCTCCATTTTGAAAGAATGCCTTTACATTCGTATATTCGGGTAATCCGAATGTTTCGCGCATCTCTTTACTCTTGATTTGCACGATAGGTTCACGATTCCATGCATCGCCAAAGAATATCCAACTCATCAAGATTTGAGTGGCATCAGCACCTTTATAGCTTCGTTTGCCATAGATTTTCTTCACAAAATCAAGGGCGAAAGTCTGCAAAGGACAGATTCTTTCGTTATAGTTGATATAGAGATCTCCGAACTTTTCGGCTACGGGTTGAGCCACTACAGGGGCTGAAATAGATTCTTCGGCAGCATGAATGGCTGTTGAAAATCCAAAGATTAGCAACAAAGTGGCTAATGATTTCTTAAGCACCGGACTGCGAAGCAACTGCCTAAATGTTCCTTTTGCATCGACAAGAAGCCATAAAAGCGAAAAGAACAGCAGACCATAGCCCGTATATGTGACAGGAAGTCCATAGGGATCACTATTCACACTGAGGTAACTTCCGCGGTTATCTGTGTCATAACTCGCTTGGTAGAAACGTGTACCATGGTAGTAAAATACCTTATTCATCGACACGGTTGCACGTGTAATTGTCTCGCCATCTGTTATGACAAAGTGAGTCATATAATCCGAAGCAGCTTGTGTTCCGTCGTGATATTGTATGTCGAAATGGTCCAAACGAACCGAAAAAGGCAGTCGATGTGTGCGCGATTCTGACATGGAAACCATCTCTGTATAGACGTTAGTTGGCTGGTCACCCCTTAGGTGTATCATCCCCTTAAAGCCCGTTGTATGCGTTAAAAAGGCTCCAACAAGGATGACTATCATCGACAAATGAAGTAACAAAAGATTCCATTTCTGAAGATGAGATTTGGCAATATAAACCACACCTACAGCCACAAGAAGAGCCCAAAGCAGGCTAAACCACCACGCACCATATATATATTGCGAGACAAAGGGCGTCGAATTAAGATGCTCAATAATGGTGGCCGCTGCCATCACTACAATCAAAACTACATAGAAAACGAATGTTATTCTCTTAATCATTATGTTGTTGTATAAAGTCGTTTGCTTGTTCAAGCTGTTTACTTAGATTGTCTAAAGCTGCTATAGCCTGTTTAATGGTCGGGTCATTATAGTGCTTTACAAATGGTTCGGGCACTGCATTGATGGCTTGAAGCGTTTTATCGAACGCCTCTCTCACGGCTTTTGAGATTGCCGGATTACGCACATTAAACCATGCATCGAAGGCATTGTTGTCATTACCAAACCATAAACTACGAATGCTTTGCAAGTTATCGCGAAGGTCTTCCAATGAAGTGTGACTATAAGGTGACTCAATATAGTCGGCATCTTGATGTTCGAACGGGTCGCCAAACTTAGTCCTTGCCATCTCATCCGATAGCCCCATCATGCCTTTATCGCCTGTAAGTATAACCTGAGCTGCCCGTTGTGGCGTGTAAACGGCAAGGAAATAGTCGCGATAATCGGCTCCTTTTGGCGCACGATAGGATAGGTTTGCAGCATCAAGAATGGCTGTAAACTCGGTGCCAGCACTGGCATTCCATCCGCAATAAAGCTGGTAACAACGCAGTCGAAGATTGGCAGATAAGGTCTTGGCATACTTGAGTTCACGAGCCGTTATGTCTGCAACAGGGCGTGGTTTTCCGTCTCTAAAGATAACATATTCAATGCCATGCCAGCCCACAATGCCTGAAGCCCAACGCTCACTATCGTCAAGTGGGTCACTGCTTTGCATGAGTTGTTGGAACCGAACGCGGTCTAACGGCCACGAGTTAATGTCAGCATCCACCGTGAAGTGGGCGTTAGCACCAAAAAAGAAGGCTTCGCTCTTCTCATAATCTCCACGAGCTTTGAGAAATAGTTGGCACACTTTCTCCAACTGCTCTTGCGTCATTGTCGACGTTTCAAGTGCAGATAGAGCCTCATAAAAGGTTGAAGTATTCGTTGCCAACACTTTATATTGCGCGCGAATGACACCATCTATATCGTTCGTTATTACCTGTTCGAGGGATAGTTTGTTGCTTTGCTGACCATCATCTCCACCCTTTTCGCTACACGAAGAGAGGATAATGGAAAGAAATAACAATGCAAATGTAAGAGGTTTGAAATGTAGTTGAATCATGAAGAAAAACAGATTAATGTATAATACCTATGAGATAAGAATCTAAAATGTGTCACTTTGCAACGCGAAATGGTGCATATTACAGGATAAAATGACGCATTTAGCACTGCAAAATGGCACATTTCAAAATCTTGTTTATAACGAGTTGACAGCTAATGAATTATGTATTGCATCACCATTAGCTCTACTCCACTCGCTCTCCCCACCCTTGGGGAGGAGTCGAGTGTGGGTAATATTAAATTGCATTGATGAAAGCTACGACAGCATCTCTATCGGCTTTCTTCAATTTATAGAACTTTTCAGCGGCAAAGTAGGCATCACTCTGCTTGCTATATGCATGCCACATGATAGCCTCTATTACGTTATGAGCGCGACAATCGTGTAATCTTGAGCCCTCACCTGTCTCTTGTGTCGACAAGCCGCGACCCCAAAGAGGTGTTGTTCTGCACCATCCTGTGCGGATATTATTAACCATGAAGAGGCGATGTTGCACCAAATCGGTGTATGGCCAGATAGTAGTGCCGCTATAATCTGGCAGACCATGGCCTATAGAAGCATATCTACGGCTGATAGGATCTACCCAACTGTTATCCTTTTTGATAGTCCATGAAGGACGATGGCAGGCAGTACAGCCCATTTGATAGAATAGTTCTTTTCCTCGTTGCACCTCTTTTGAGTCGAGGTTACGGGCCTGTGGCACACCAAGTCCCTTATGCCATACCGAAAAAGCATAGTAATCTTCGTCTTGCATCTCGTCCTGTCTGTTCCAAGGTGCCATATCTACGAAGTATTGTTTATACTTTTGTTTGTTTGCTTCGGTAGGAGTGTTGAGACTTAACAAGTCATTTACCAACTTCTTTATACCTGCTTTGGTGCCATCTCCATAGTAAGGATGAAGCAAAGATGACGGATTTTGGCCCTGCTCTTGTATCTCTTTGATAACACTTTCGTCTTCACTCATGGCCTTAGCCCATGCTGGTGTGGTGTAGAGATAGCGGCGATCACTGCGTGTAACGTTGGTGATGTTCCAGATAGCATTGGCACCTGGGCCGTCAAGTAGAGCCGCACGAGTCATCGCATAGGTAAACTTCTTGATGCGTTTTGTGCCATCTGCCAGCTTATACCATGCTGAAGCGGCCCAATCTTGGGCTGCAGTGTCCCACATACCCGGGTTGAGTTTCACGTGAGGATTGGCTGCTTCACGTGCATACTGCACCTTCATTGAATCTTGATCAATGGCATCAAGCAAGCCCGTTCCATACATACCAATCGTAGATTCAAGGCGTACCTCATAGTTGGTAGGCTTAGGATTGGTGTTGAAAGCACTCTGTTCGATGGTTACTTCGGGATAAGATAACTCATATTTCTCGCCATCAGGGAATTGAGTTGCAGACAAACCAGAAGGCATAGTGCCTGAAAGTTTCTTCCATTCTATGTGGATGCCGCGTTCGTCAACAGGTGCCTTGAAAGGATACATTGCCTTGGTTTGCGGCATACCTGTTACCTGACGGATGTATGAGTTGGCTGCATATTTCACGCCGTCAGGGTCGGTTCCTGCCGTTGGATGATAGATGACGAGCAGGTATCCATTGCCCATTTGGTCGGCATTATACTTGTTTTGGCGCTTGCCATGACCGTAAGAAGGGTGACAATACTCACAACCCGAACGCACATAAGCAGGACCTAAGCCCGCATAAGGACGTGTAAAGTAGGTGTAATTGTGCTCAAAGAAGGTTTCACCGCGCTTGAAAGTCTGGTATAATCCAGCTTCTTCTATCTCGGGAGATGGGTTACTATAGCAGCCCTCTTCATTCGAAGTAGTTCCCTTTTCGCCTCCAGGATACCACTCAGCCGAAGTAAAGTTGCCAATATTTTTACCGACATGATCATTTGGGTTGTAAGGCTTAGTACTATCATCTTCGCTACAAGCCGTTACCGCTAAAGCGATTGTGCCAAGCAGAAAAAGCCTTCCGAAATTCATTTTCATTATCATAAATATTTTTGTTTTACACATATTACGTTATAAAGCGATAAACACGGGCATGAAGAAAAGGCTCCTTCATGTCCGTATTACTTAGCGTCTGCCTCGGCAGAACTATCGTTTACTTATTGTTTTTGCCTATAAAGTCAGAGGCAGCAGTAAGTGCATCGTTCAGTTCTTTACATGCTTTGATTGCATTTGCGCACTGAGGATCCTTGATATTCTTAACGAATGGCACCTTGATTGCAGCGATTTGCTTCAATGCATTGGCTATAGCGTCTTCAACACGCTTACCAGTTGCAGCGTCATACTTCTTGAAATAGTTGCTGAAACTATATTGACTGCGCTTGCCTTGTACGCCACCATACCATACGTTTTCAATGCTATGGATGTTGTTTTGGAAGTCAGTTAGAGAGTTATAGCTATAAGGTGACTCGATATAACTTTCGTCTTTACCAGAGAATGGGTTATTAATCTTGGTATTACCAACCTCATCTGCAATACCAGCAGCACTATTATCACCACTCAATACTGAGCTAACAGCGATTTTAACTGTTGCATATTGGCTGTTAACTGGGTCGCCGGCATGCTTCATTTCATAGCCATACGAGTTACCTTTATCGGTAGTATAGCTCGTTTCCAACTCGTCAAGAACATCCTTATGTGCCTTAGTTGCATTCTCATTCCATGAGCATTCAAGACGATAAACGCTATTACGTAGGTCTTCAGCTACGGCTTTTGCATACTCAAGTTCTTGCGCTCCAGTGAAGATAGTGAAGTTGTTTGTACCATCATTATAGGTATCATGTCCATTCAGTTCAGCTGCTTTACGAGGTTGTCCGTCGCGGAAGAGGATGAATTCTATGCCATGGAAGCCGAGAATACTTTGGTCAGAGATCTTATATTTCTTATCAGCCTTGATATAGTTATAAAGTGATTGCAAATCGAGAGGCCATGAATCGATGTGTGGGTCGATAAGGAAGTGAGAGGCAGCACCAAGCAAGAAGGCCTCACTACGCTCGTAGTTACCGCGTGCTTCGAGGAAAGTCTTGCACACATCATTTACTTGTTGCTGTGTGATTGAACCCGGTTGAAGGGCTTCTAACTCTTTATAGAGCTTCTCACTCTCGTCAGCTAACGCCTTATATGTAGGGTTTACTGTGTTGTCTACATAGCTACTGAGTACTTGTTGAAGGTACTTGTCGCCCGCACTAAGCTCTCCTGACGGTTTAACATCATCGTCACTACTGCATGAAGTCATGCTCGTAGTCAGTGAACAAGCCATGGCAAATAGCATGGCATACTTGAAAATTTTCTTCATTTGTTTTTATTTTAAGTTAAGATTCCTTGTTATTCTTATCTAAATAGGTATATACCTACTTTATGATTCTTATCTTTTCTCATCCTTAAAGGAAGAAACCTTCGTAGGCAACTCCAAGAGAAACCGATGGCTCATTATTGTAAGCACTCTTCAAGAAGCGGTGAGAGTATTCGCCTTTCACTACGATTTGTTTGATTGGATAATAGTTGAAACCAAATGCAATGCGATTCTTTTCGGTATAAGGATACCTCAGTTGTGTGCCACTTGCCTTGTAAGAATTGTAATATTCGTAACGACCGAAGAGGTAAAAATGCTGTTGATCTTGACGAAGTTTAGCGATTTGAGAGAACAAATCCCAACCGGCTTCAATACCAGTAGCCATAGCTGTCTTGCTAACGGGGTCTGGATTGAATGGAGAAATCTTGGTTTGTCTTCCAGGAAGTAGCTGTACATGTTCTGCATCTCCTAAGTGTCCATAGTCAAAGCTACCACGAACTATCCAATTGAAACGATTGAATGTAAAGTCAATAGAGCCGATAGAAACGGCACCTTTGAGTTTAGAAGCTTTACCATTTGCATCGCGACCCAATGAATTATCAATGCTATGACCATAATATCCGCTTACACCGAGGCGCAAACCTGGTATAGAATAGTTGTCAATACGTAGGGCAACAGCATATTTATTGGCTGGTTCAAACTCGAAAGCAGAGCTTGCTCCCTTCTGAATCCAATTGTCACGACTAAAACTTAAGGCATTCAATCCAGCCAAGAATTGTAGTTGATACTTCCAATCTTGACCTACATGACCCCACAAACTAATACCCGTCTGGTGCCAAGTACAAGGAAGTATTGTTGCTTCTCCCTCTGGACGATAAACTGTAAAGAAGTTAAGTGGCTCATGATAAGCATTAGTCAAGCCAATAGGTACAACGATATGGCCGGCACGTAGATTGAACATGCGAGAGAAACTCTTTTGAATCCAAAACTGTTCCAACTCTACTTCTCCACCTTTCTCTACCTCGTGTTCCCATTCTCCGCTTTCTTCGTACTCCTTTTCATAGGCACTTCCGCTGCCACCATGCTCAAATTCAATCTCTGATCCCATAGTCCAGCCCTTGCCAAAGTCGTAACCTAAGTAGATTACTGCATGGGGAATATCAAACTTTCCATGACTCGGATCCTTCTTATATTTAGCAGCTTGGCTGTATTTATAAGGGTTATCACTGAAGAACTCGCGTGTATAGCCTACCTCACCATAGCCTCCTACGCTGAGTTTGTTACCCTTTACGTGGTTCATTACGGAATCAATGGCATTGACTTGTGCATGGGATTGCAATGTCAATCCTGCTAAAAGCACACCTGCCATTAGTCGAAACTTACAACTTTTCATTTATCTTTATTAATGTTTCTGTTCCTTTTATAATGAAAAGTGCAGACTATCTAATTGTGAACCCAGTCTCAAGAATCAGAAAAATGCCGAAAAACGGAATTCTCTTCTTTATGAATGATCCGGGAAAACAATTACCACTGCACTTATTCGACTGCAAAGTTATGAAATAATACGAGTGTATTCAATACCTAAAAATAGTGAAAATATCAAATCGTGTTTTTCATTCTTTTTAGGTATTGCACGGCATTCAAAAAGCAATTACTTTTGCAACCGAAACATATTAAACTCGAAAATGCTCTCGGGCATAATCAAAGAAAGGAATTAAAAATGAATAAAACTTGTGTGATTTACGGTTCATCAACCGGTACATGCCAAGACCTGGCTTCTCGTATTGCTTCTAAACTCGGTGTAGACAGCGCTGACGTATTTGATGTTTCTAAGGTATCTGCTGATCAGCTTGGTGCTTATCAAAACTTCATTCTTGGCACTTCAACTTGGGGAGCAGGTGATATGCAGGACGATTGGTTTGATGGTGTGAAGACATTAAAAGAGGCAGGACTCAGTGGAAAGACTGTAGCCATCTTTGGTTGTGGTGATTCTGAGAGCTACAGTGATACCTTCTGCAGCGGTATGAACGAGCTTTTCAACGCCGTAAAAGAGGCAGGTGCCAAGGTCGTTGGCCAGGTTTCTACAGATGGTTACACCTATGATGACTCTGAAGCTGTTGTTGATGATCACTTCGTTGGACTCGCTCTTGATGAGGTAAATGAGGATGATAAGACCGACGAAAGAATCGATGCATGGGTTAAAGAGATTCAACCTGAACTTTAATTCAATTGAAAATGCTACAGACTGAGGCTGTACCGACTGACTTAAGAGTGCTTTCCGAGCACATCTATCAATACAAGAAAGGTGTTAGAAACATGGTTCTTTACACCTTTCCTGAACGCTATCAACAGCAAGCAATCGGTAAACTTGAGCGCCAAGGGATTGATTATCTCATCCAGCCTGTAGGCAATAGACGCATTAATCTGTTCTTCGGAAGGAAGGAATGTATGGATGCTTTGCGAACGTTTGCAGGCCGTCCACTCAATAAACTCACGCCCGAAGAGGACTTCATTCTCGGCACATTGCTCGGTTATGACCTATGCAGTCAGTGCGAACGCTATTGCAAACGCAAGGCCTAAGCGCCTTGTTTATTTCAAAAGACTATAGTAACGATAGCGCTTGTCAACTTGAGAAAGCCCGACAAGGCCGTCATACAAGATATTAATTACCATTATCAATAAGAATAATCTTGTTCGCTACATAGATTTCATAATGTTTTTGTATAAAAGTAAAAGGGTTGTCGCGAGACAACTCTTTTTTCATTTTATGATGTCGAATGAAAGGAAACAAGAGGAAAAATGAATTATCATATAATTCAACAAAGCTGAAAAAATAACGGCAATAAAATCAAATTGTTTTATGCTTTGATAGAAATACGCGCATATTTTGAATCTTTCATAGTGCTATGACTACCAATATCTTATGACGATTTGGGGTTCATTAGCCTCCTTTTTTCATCGTTTTCCGTTGTGATATGACGCAAACAAGAGGCTAAAATGACGCAGATTACAAGGTGATATGGGGCAAATGCTGCTGCGTTTTGATAGGTTTCGTGATGCAAAATGTGGCATTTTGTATCATAAACTGCTGTTTTTCATGTGTTAACAAGCTTTTTCTTAACTTATTTCCTCCCACAAACGGCTCTCTTTTCTCTATTTGGTGAGGTCGTGAAGTGTTAAAAAACGGGATATAAAGTTTACAAAATAATAGTGTTTTCCATATCATCTGTTTTCCCACCGGAGCTTACATCATGTTATGTTTCCTATGAAATGAAAGCTTCAGGTGCAAAGCTTCATGTTGAGATTCACACCTTCTAATAAACGAAAAAGAGTAAAAGGAGCCCGCTTTTACCAAGCTTTGGCCCCTTTTACTCTTTTATTTCTTTATGTAATTATCAGCTTACAGCTCGAACTTATAACCTAATGTAAACTGGAATACGCTGTTCTTTGTGTTAACACCTTTGGCAATATTTGTTACACCGAAGTTGTAACGACCATCAAGAACGAAGTTGTTGTACTCGTAAGACAAACCAACTGGGATAGAAAGATCAAAGGTATTTGCTTTTAATTTGTCTTTAGCAACGCAGAAACCTGGCTGAACACCGAGCTTAACTGCAAGGTTTTTAACTACATAAACGTTAGCAACTACAGGAATGTTCAAGTAGCTTGGCGCCCAAGTTACAGAAGCTTTACCTAAAACAGGCAAGTCAACTGTCTGCTTATTACCCTGACTTGAGTAGAGAAGTCCTACTGCAATAGAGTAGATATCGCCTAATTGATATTCAGCTTCTGCACCAGCTGCCACACCAATTCTTGTGTCACCATGCGTCTTTGTGACATTAGAAACATTGAGACCCACCTTAGGTTGAATCGTCAATGCACCTACTTCGTGCTGTGCAAACATTGAAACAGATGAGAGCAACATAACAGCTGCCAATACAATCTTCTTCATAATTTTACCTTTTTAAATTTATATTTGATAATCTTTTCACTGTAAAAGCAGTGAGTTTTTTTATATTTTAGTCCTGATTACACTTGCAAAGATATGGTTTAAAAACATAATTTCAAAACTTTTCTTACTTATTTTTCGTTATGCTCTCTTTTTCTTTACTTTATGAGTTCTATTTCGTTCATAAATGATACGTATTTGGTGATGAAATCATAACAACGATATGCGCTTCGTTTTCCATTCTTTTTGTAATCTTTTCTCACACAAAGTTTTTTATCTTATCCACGAAAGCATCTTTCTTATCCCTATTGTTTATGAGCAAAAGTGTATTACATTCTTCCCTTTTATGCCTTGAAGGCTTGCGCATAAAGCCTCTCATAACCTTCACGCATGCTACGCATTGAAAAATGTTTTTCAGCAAATTGTCGTGCGATTGTCTGTATTTCGTGTCGATTGATGACGGGCAATACATTGTTAAACAGGTGCATATAGGTGTTTAAATCATTATGTTCCACACGCAGAGGCCAGTCATTTGGCAGTGTTTCATGCAGTCCTGGACACGCATTTATGATAGCCGGCAGTCCGTTGAAATTAGCTTCCAATGCAAGAATACTTAACCCTTCATGGCGCGAAGGCATAAGCAGGAAGTCGAAAGAAGCCAGAAATGAGGCCAAATTAAATAGGGGTTCGCAAATCGAAACATTAGTAAATCCACCCAATTCTGCCGTTAATAATGACGCCAAAGAACCTCCGCCAATGACATGAAAATGATAGATGGCACTGTCTTTTTGGCTTTTTATAATCTCAATCAGCGTGTCAATGCCCTTTTGTTCCTCAAATCTTCCAGCGAAAAGAATATTGATTTTCCCGGCTTTTAGTTGGGAATAAGGTTGCTGTTTGACGGGAGCCACACCATTATATATAATAGGTGGGCTGTCATGATAATGCTCTTGATAATTTGATTTGACGGCTTCTGAGATAGCAATATTGGCATTTTGCCGAATGAAAAAGGCCTCTATGCACCGTCCTGTGCGTTGCATGCCTGTCCAAAGTCGGGTGTTATGAATCGTTCTTACTATCTTACAACGCTTTAATGCCCATGGAAACAAACGAAAAAAACAATAGATTGACAGGTCGGGCATCTCGGTATGACTATGCAAAACCTGTGGTTTATATTTCAAAAAGAGCCATAAAAACCACAACGGAAAGGTCAAAGCAGCCAATCGTTCGAATAGATAGTGGAAATGAATCTCAGGAATCCAGCCCCTATGATAAGTGATATTGTGGTCTCGAAGCTCCTTTATGAGCACGTCTGTAAAGTCACTATGCGCCCTAATGAGTTCCACAACATGATACGCTATGCCTTCCGTTGGCGACTCAGCGATATTGATTGCAACCCGTTCTGCGCCTCCAACATCGAGGTGAGAGATAATATGAAAGACTATCTTTCGATGCATATTGCAAAATTAATGCTTTTCTTTTGAACTTCAATCAAATAGTCGTAATTTTGCGATTAAAACGAAATTAAAATGGCAGAGAACTTGAAAGAGAAGACCATTAAAGGGCTTTTCTGGGGTGCAATGAATAGTGGCACGACGCAATTACTTAACTTAGTCATTGGAATCTCACTCGGACGACTCATCGGTCCAGCTGAATATGGCATTGTTGGCGTGCTAAACATCTTCACGTTGATAGCGGGTAACCTGCAGAGTAGTGGCTTTTCACAAGGCTTAGTGAATCTAAAGTCGCCGCAAGCCAGCGATTATAATTCTGTCTTTTGGTTCAATATTCTCTCCAGTTTCGGCATTTACGCGGTGCTTTTCTTTGCTTCTCCGCTCATTGCGGCATACGTTCATGACCCTAATATGACAAAGCTTGCGCGCTTTGTCTTCTTGAGTTTCGTCATATCTTCATTCGGAATAGCCCACAATGCCTATATGACGAAGAACATGATGAATAGAGAACTCGCCATTGTTGGCGCCATTGCGCTCGTTTGTTCGGGCGGAGTTGCCATCACGTTAGCCTTTTTAGGCTTCTCCTATTGGAGCTTGGCATGGCAACAAATCATCTATATTGCGGTGTTGAATCTTGGTCGTTATTACTTCGTTTCATGGCATCCATCCCTCCATTTCACGTTCGAGCCCGTCAAACGCATGTTTAACTTCAGTGTGAAAGTACTCATTACAAACATCGTTAACACTGTAAGCAATAACATATTAACCTTGATTTTCGGTGGACTTTACCCCTTAAAGGTCGTCGGAGACTATTCCCAAGCCAACAAATGGAACACAATGGCCAACTCGTTTGTAGCCAATGCAGTCGGTCAAGTGGCTCAACCCGTGTTGGCTTCTGTAAATGAAGAGCGCGGAAGAGAAGTCAGAGTGTTTCGCAAGATGATGCGTTTCACGGCCTTTTTATCGTTCCCTGCCATGTTCGGCTTAGCCATTGTGTCACGTGAATTCATTCTCATCACCATCAAAGAAAAATGGATTGACGCCATTCCTCTATTGCAAATGCTTTGCATTGGCGGTGCTTTCGTGCCGTTTTATACCATGTATCAGAATGTAGCTTTAAGCAATGGACGCTCTGATATATATATGCGTTGCAACGTGATTCAAATCATCTTGCAACTTGCAATCATTGCTTTCTGCTATCGTTTAGGAATCAATGCCATGATAATGTTCTATACATTGTTCACGATTGCATGGCTTTTGGTGTGGCAATATGCCGCTCATCGCATCATCGGAATACGCTTATGGGAAGTCATCAAGGATGTAGTGCCAACGATGTTTGTAGCTGCTGGCGTCATGATTCTCACCTATTTTGCCACTGCTTTCATTTCTTCCTTACTCTTGTTACTGCTTGCTCGCATCATTGTTGCCACCTTATTATATATAGGAGTGACTAAGATGTTACACATGGAAATATTGGAAGAGGCTATCATCTGGCTGAAAAAGAAACGCAAATAACCGCTATCATGCCTTTCAAATCAAAAGAAACGATAGGCTAAACATACATCATTGAAGCTTCGTTGGCCATAAAGCAGGAGTAGATGTGCACTATCCTATGATGAGAAAGCATCGTCATCAATCGGTCATTTCCTTAACACCACTCCCACATCTTTCTGTAAACGCGATACAATATGTCGCTAATCTTTAAGGGAAGCCATGTGATCATAGCCCGCAAAAACATTCTGTTTCTACGCTTCAATGGCTTGAAAGAGCAGTAGGTTGCTATCTCGTTGGCTCGCATTCCATTTCTCATTGCATCACGATACATGTTTAACAAGCCCATGTCGAGGGCCTGATGATAGCGTCCTTCCACATCATTCCGTCTGTAGAAATCAATCACAACAGCATTTGCTTTGACCATAGAGATGAGACTACGACGTGAGATTTGGTGGGTGTAGGAAGTGATATTGTCTATCCGATAGCCATAAACGAGGGCATCAGTTGTCGTGAAACGAGCTGTAAAAAAGGCACGAGCAATGACCGTATAGTCCTCACAATAGTTGATGCCTGACTTGAAATCAATGCCTTGTTCCTGTAAAAAGGCACGACGATAGAGGCGTGCCCACAGGTTGTTTTTCACCTTGTTTTGACATAACAACAGGCTAACATAACGCTCACGAGGCATAGTTGGGGGAAGATTTACAGCCCCTTCGCTATGGTTTTCATACGTGGTATATGCGCCAGTTACTATGTCATAGTTTCCTGTTTGCATGGTTTCGACAAGAGCAGACACGGCATGTGGTGGCATGACATCATCACTATCGGCGTGCATAATGGCTTCACCTGTGGCATGCTCAAATGCAGTTTGCCGCGCAGCCCCTACCCCTTTGTTCTGTTCGTGGCGTATAATCTTCACCTGATTTGCCCGCTCTGGGAATGCAGTCAGCACCTCTTTCAACACCGAAATACTGTTATCGGGCGAACAATCATCTACAAAAATATACTCTAAGTCACGATAATCCTGCCCAAAAAGTGACTGTGCACATTCGGCGATATAGGCCTCAACAGCATAAACAGGAACGAGAATTGAAACTTTCATAGGCTGTTAGTGTAACATGAAATGAATGAAAAGCTGCCCATTATGAACCAACATGAAGACGCAAATCAATAGGAGCAGAACGCGCAAAGCCCTTTGTAGAGAAGGCCATTGCAGACGTTTCAGCAGATAGGCAGCAGCAATAGGCAAGATGAAAGCCCAGTGGGCAGCCATGATATAGACTTCGTTCAGTCCAAAACCAAGCACTAAGTGCAACACCATATCAAGCCCAAACCACGATAAGCAGAGTTGCATGAAGCGCAACCGAAAGGCCGTGACAAGGCCACCTACAAGGAATAACATCATCACTACACTGACAACATAACACCATGTGTTATGATAGGCCACGAAAATAGGGCGTTCTTTATTGACATCTTGCAGTAAATGGTCTTCGTGAAGCATGAAAGACTCGCCAAAAAGGTTTTCAATGATGCTGTGACCGCGTGATAATTGTGTGTCAGTCCAACGGAAAGAGTCTCCCTTAGTGATAGCATTGGCTTGAAGATGTCTGTTCTTTTCGGCCTGCTCTGCATAGGTTTTACGAAACGTTGCGTCTTTCTTCAGTCGCTCATTCACCGTGTGTGTGCGTCGCTGTTGTTCGGGTTTCTGCACCCATTCGTTAAAAGCCATATAAGAAACGCCCAATAACAACATCGGCAACACTATGGAAATGGCAAACGATTTAGGGCTAAAAAAACGCTTTCCGTTGGCAAACCACGCTGCAAGTCCTATCTTTACGCAGTTGGTTGTTGTCACTCCAGTGGATAAAAAGAGCAGAATGGCGGTTTTCCATGCCGCTAATGGTCGGCGCTCACACATCGCTTTACCGGCAACATAGAGTGTAAACAGCAAGAAAAACAACGATAAAGCAAAGTGATCGGGCGCCACAACAGCGACCATAATGTGTGCAAACGTTAGAAAGAATGCCGTGAGTAACAAGCTATCTTGATAGCCAATGCCCACTATTTCGCGTAAGATTCTGAATAGAAATAACGTGGAATAAAGCGATAAAATGATGAGTACGGCTGCCCAAATAAACACGGCACAGTTCATGCCTGTTAGCCCCATGAGCCATTGATTGACTTGCGTGAGGGGATAGATGAAGACAGAAAGCAACGGATGTCGCTCCAAACTATAAAGTGGACGCCATTCAGAGAGCGTGATATATGTAAAAGGATCGTAGCCCGAAAGGCCGAAATCCTTCATAAAATGCATGTAATATCCGCCCTTAAGTGCATGAGTAAACTCCTCAAAGTGTTGTGAAATAGCAAGGGCGTTTAAGCCAATCAAATAGAGAAAGACGACCAAAGCAGGCCATCGTTCGTCTTTTCTGATGCGGAATAGGCATAGTGGATTTCTCATCGTTTGCGGTTGTTATAACTGCAAATGTACGCATAATTTATCACATTTCGGCATGATAGGTGGACAAAACGCAGCCTCATCATAAAGCAGATAGAGTGATAAGCGATTGTCAGTAAAATGGATGAATGACATAAAATGCGAGGAGAGGTTTTGTCATTCCAGAAATACCAGTCCATGATTTGCATCATTTCGTCGCGTAATCTCTGTCATTTCACCGCGTGAAATGCGTCAAATTACCCAGTCGTTTGCGTCAAATCATTGGGTGAAATGATGCAAATGATGAGGTGAGGTGATTTCTCCCACATTATTCTTCCGTGATGAAGGCAGGAGAATGGGGCACGAAATGTATCTTGATGTCTATTAGAATGGCTTGTAAACTATTGATTATCAGGAAACAAACCTTATAAGAACATCCCTTCTAATCATTCTTTTTTGGAGCTAACAAAGACCTATTCTATTCATACACGAAACCATTCCATCGGCAGTATCGCTTTTATTCATCTCCTAAAATCTCACCATCTTTCATGTGAATGGTACGGTCTGTGATAGCCGCTAAGCCCTCATCATGGGTTACAATGACGAAAGTTTGGCCGAATTTATCACGTAAATCGAAGAAAAGTTGATGCAGTTCGGCTTTGTTTTTGCTATCAAGACTGCCCGAAGGTTCGTCAGCTAAGATAACAGCGGGCTTGTTAACAAGAGCTCGAGCCACAGCAACACGCTGCTTTTCTCCACCAGAAAGTTCGGCAGGTTTATGGTTTGCACGGTCTGAAAGCCCCATAAACTCAAGCAATTCCAAGGCACGTTGTTTCGCTTCACTATTGCTTTTACCGGCGATATAGGCTGGAATCATGACATTTTCTAAGGCAGTAAACTCAGGAAGAAGCTGGTGAAATTGGAACACAAAGCCTATATGTTGGTTGCGAAAATCGCTGAGTTTGCGCGTTGAAAGCTTGTTTACATCGATTCCATCAAGGCAGATTGTACCAGAATCAGGCTTATCCAAGGTGCCAATAATTTGCAGAAGAGTCGTTTTTCCGGCTCCCGATGGTCCGACAATACTAACGACTTCGCCTTTGTTTATATGCAAGTTGATGTCTTTTAGCACTTGAAGATTACCGAAACTCTTTGTAATATTTTTGATGTCAATCATTGTTTTATTTGTTTTTAGATAACATTTTGCGACGCTTGTCAATCCATCTTGCGAGCGATTCCCATGCACTTCGTTCCTCCGTATGTTGCGATTGAGAGTATGTCATGACTTCTTGATCGCCGTATTGATCGGGGAAAATGATGACCAAGTTCTTGCCATTGAAATAGCGTTGGATTTCATCGGGCAGATATTCTAATGCATTTTTATAAGAGACGGTGCCCTTTCGAGCAGTCACAATGACGAAAAGATGGTCGTCGGCCACATCATTTGCCAGCTTAGGAAGCTCGTTCCAATGGTCCATATTGCTGTAATCGGCACGCACTTGTGGGTGTCGATTCTTGATATATTCATTCACTAAGGAAAGCGTTTCGGTGCGTCCGTGGAACTGAATGCGGCACTCTAAGTTACCCGCTATACGCGATAAGCGTTCTAACCAGCGGTAGAATCCGGGCTCAAATTCAGCGCGTGAGGGCACCGCTACTTGGATTCTGCGAATCGTGTTGAGTGGTTGTGCGAGACGAGCTATCGTGATTTGTTGGTTCAATCCGTTAAATAAGCTCTGATGAAACTCGCCCCAAAACTTCGTGGATACTTCCTTATGAGTGTGCATTCCGATAAGAATCTCGGTGGCTTGGAACTCTTTAAAGGCATGTTTAATGCCGTTAGCGATGTTGGCAGCAATGCGAGTTTGCGTTTGAATCTGTATGTCAGAACCAGCACAATACTGTGTCATCTGTTCGAGAAGTCGGTTTCCTTGTTCCATGTTTCGGTGCATATGCTCTCCGTCATAGACTACATTCAGGGCGACAAGCCCTCGTGTTTGCTTTCGGTTTAGCATGAGAATAGCCATGTTCATGAGTCGTTCTGCGTACTCAGGATACTTCACTGGAACGAGTATTCGCTGGTCGTTTGCCTTACGATGTGCCTCTACTGGCAACTCCTTGTCACGTAGAATGATGCGCTGAGCAGACTGTTCTGTGATGACACTTGATATGATACAAGTGAACAAAATCATAACAATGACGGCATTAAGCATTTGTGCACTGACCAAAGGGGCACCGTCTTCGCCTAACAAATTCATGCCAACCATCACCATAGCAATGGCTCCTGCCGCATGAGCCGACGTCATTCCAAACATCATGTGGCCTGAACTTATTGGCATTCTAAAGCCAAAACATGCCGCGTATGCCGCGATTGCTTTTCCCAATGTGCCAAAAAGCGTGATACAGATAACGGCCCAAAGGATGCCACCGCCAGTGAAAAGGAGCCGCACATTGATAAGCATTCCGACACCAATCAAGAAGTATGGGATGAAAACTGCATTGCCAATAAACTCCAATCTGTTCTTTAATGGTGAGACAGAAGGGATGTATCGGTTGAGGATTAAGCCTGAAAGAAAGGCGCCAAAGATGCCTTCTAATCCGATGGCAGCACTCAAAGCAGCGCACAAAAAGAGTGAAGCCAGGACGAAAATAAACTGCATTACGGCGTCACTATAACGTCGAAGGAACCACCGAGTGAGGCGAGGCAGCAGGAAAATAGCAGCTGCACAATAGATAACGAACTTTGAAACAAAGAACAACCAAAAGCCAATGCTTCCCTCACCTTTATTAGATGCGACGATAGCTGCTAACATAATAAGGGAGAAAATCAATGAAATGATGCTCGAACCCACACTTAATGTGACGCTGGGTTTACGCTGAAGACCATACCGACTGACGATAGGGTAAGCGACAAGCGTATTACTTGCCATGATACAACCTAACAGAAGAGAAGCTGTAATGCCGTAATTGAGCAGATGAATCCCCATGAAGTAGGTCAGCAGTAAAGGCACTGTGAAAGTCAATAAGGCGAAAATGAGCAAACGATTCCTATTCTTTCGGATGCTCTCCATATCCATTTCGAGGGCTGCAAGGAACATAATGTAGTAGAGACCTACACGTCCAAAGAGCTCAAAAGAGTTATCCCTTACGAGAATGTTTAAGCCATATTTGCCGACAACTACCCCCGCAAGTACCATCCCAATGATATGAGGGATGCGCAGTTTTCCCATGATAATCGGTGCAAGAAGGATTATCAGTAACACCACAAAGAATGTAAGCGTGGGGTCAGTAATGGGAAAGTATTGGGCAAGGTGTATCATATTCTTGGGCAAAGTTACACAAAAAAAAGAAAAATACCACACTTGATATCGGGTAAAGTGAGTTTTATGCGCTCATAAGTTAAATGTAGTCTCATCATGTTCTCAGGCTTTCCATGCTGTAATCAACCTTTTTTACTTTTTTATTCTCATCCTTTTTTGCTTTTCACAAATATGTGTTAACTTTGCAATATGATGTTTGTTAACTCATAATTTCATGTTACAGTTAGATCAATTTTATAAAGCTCGTTACGTATTAAGCACTGTTTTGCGTAAGACAGAGCTTGTACATGCCAAGAAAATCAACCCAGATGTCGACGTATATCTAAAGCCAGAATGTCTTCAACTGACTGGTTCTTTCAAACTTCGCGGTGCATATTTCAAGATTTCTCAACTCTCAGAAGAAGAGAAAGCAAAAGGAGTCATCGCCTGTTCTGCAGGCAATCACGCCCAAGGTGTAGCCTTAGGAGCTACTGCAATGGGCGTAAAGAGTCTTATTTGTCTACCCGAAGGAGCGCCTATTTCGAAAGTAGAAGCGACACGAAAGCTTGGTGCTGATGTGATGCTTGTACCCGGAGTATACGATGACGCCTATCAAATGGCGTTGCAATTACGCGATGAACGAGGTTACAGTTTCGTGCATCCCTTCGATGATGAGAACGTGATTGCAGGGCAAGGAACGATAGGACTTGAACTCTTGGAACAGCTTCCTGACCTCGATGCTGTAGTCGTTCCAGTCGGTGGAGGAGGTCTAATCTCGGGCGTAGCCTTTGCTATTAAGAGCCTAAACCCACATGTAAAGATCTATGGAGTACAGGCAGAAGGCGCTCCAAGTATGGTCAATAGTATACATGATCACACGATAGAACGTCTTACGAATGTATCGACTATAGCCGATGGAATCGCTGTAAAGGAGCCGGGAAAACTAACGTTTGACACCTGTTCTTCCTATGTAGATGAGATTGTAACTGTTACAGAAGACGAGATTTGTGCAGCCATTTTAAAACTTATCGAAAGTGAAAAGATGGTGGCAGAAGGTGCTGGTGCCACGAGTGTTGCAGCCGTAATGTTTAACAAAGTGCCTGTAAAGGGAAAGAAAACGGTATGTATTGTCAGTGGTGGAAACATTGATGTGACCATCTTAAATCGCGTGATTAACCGTGGACTTGTTAAGAGTGGACGCCTTTGTACGCTTGATCTTGAGTTGGATGATCAGCCTGGTAAGCTCCTCGATGTATGCACTGTGATTGCTCAGAAGGGGGCAAATGTGACAGGAGTGCACCATGATCGTTCGGCCAACCGCAAGAAAGTGAACGCTTGTTTGCTGCGTGTGACGATGGAAACTAAGAACCAACAGCACATAGAAGCAATCATAAAGGCGTTGGAAGACAAAGGATTTGCAATATTTAATAACCCAAACTTAAAATAATTTATATGAAAACGATTCACACAAACAACGCTCCTGCGGCTATAGGTCCATATAGCCAAGCTATCGAAGTCAATGGTTTTATCTTTGCATCTGGCCAGATTCCTATCGATCCTTCGACTGGAAACTTCGTTGAAGGCGGTATTAAAGAGCAGACAAAACAGGCCATTACCAACGCTAAAAACATTCTTAAAGAGGCCGGAATTGACCTTACACACGTGGTAAAAACTACTGTTTATTTGGCAAACATGGCTGATTTCGCTGCGATGAATGAGGTATATGCCACCTTCTTCCAGCAGCCTTTCCCAGCTCGTTCGGCTGTTGCTGTGAAAGATTTACCTAAGGGTGCTCTCGTCGAAGTAGAGGTTTTAGCATATAAAGGCTAAGAAGAGAAGAAACCGAATAGGTTGAAAAATAACATAATTATGAAAGGGTAAGAAAGTCAAAAGACGCTCCTTGAACAATAAGTCAAGTGAAGTCTTTTGCCATTCTTACCCTTTTTCTGTCGTATTTCTCTATTATTTTTTCGATTTTACCAGGTATTCTGCAATCTGAACAGCGTTTAATGCAGCGCCTTTTCTAATCTGATCGCCTGTCAACCATAGAGTGTTGCCATTGTCATCTGCCAAGTCTTTGCGCACACGACCAACGAAAATATTGTCTTTTCCCGCACTTTCTAATGGCATAGGATATACATAATGTTGCGGATCGTCTACCAAAGTAACTCCTGGAGCGGCTGCCAACGCTTTGCGAATCTCGTCAACCGACAATGGCTTTTCAGTCTCAAACCACACACTTTCAGAGTGAGAACGAAGCGAACTCACACGTACACACGTTGCACTTGTACGCACATCGCTGTGCATTATCTTACGCGTTTCGTTGAACATCTTCATCTCTTCCTTTGTATAGTCATTCGAAGTCATCTTGTCTATCTGTGGAATGACGTTGTAAGCCAACTGATGTGGAAACTTATCTATAGTCTTAACAGCACCTTCTTCGATAAGTTCTTTATACTGTTTCTCCAGTTCTTGCATCGCAGCTGCACCTGCTCCGCTCGCACTCTGATAGCTGGCGATATGTATTTTGCGTATATGACTGAGCTGATCTATGGGTTTCAACACCACAACCATCATGATAGTAGTGCAATTTGGATTAGCAATGATGCGACGAGGGCAGTCTAACGCGTCCGCAGCATTCACCTCAGGAACGACCAAAGGCACATCATCGCACATACGAAATGCACTCGAATTGTCTATCATTACAGCGCCATATTTCGTTATTGTGTCTGCAAACTCCTCCGAAGTACTACCACCTGCCGAGGTAAAGGCTATGTCAACATCTTTGAAATCATCATTATGCTGCAGCAGTTTCACCTCATATTCCTTCTCCTTGAAGGTGTATTTGCGACCTGCACTGCGTGTAGAACCAAACAAAACCAAGTCATCCATCGGGAAGTTTCTTTCTGCAAGGATGCGTAAAAACTCTTGTCCCACAGCACCACTTGCGCCAACTATTGCTACTTTCATCTACGATTTATAATTTAATTCAATATACTATGTTGCAAATTTACATAATAATTTTCTAATTTAGCCTACAATATGATGATTTAATTTGGCTCTTTGTGTGAAATTGTAGCTAAAGAAACATCCTCTCATTCGATAGTATAATCCTCGCGAAACAAGTCAACCCGTCTTCCATATCTGGGCATAAGCGTTAATAAAATGATATACAAAACAAATGATTTTGTAAAATTTATTAGCGTGATTTGGTATTCATTCATACGTGCATTGTCGAAATTTATATCATGGAATAAACGTTTCAACGCCGTAGGTGTTGCGGTTTTTCGGCGTAAATTGCCATTAATTCAGGTGTATATTGACATTAATCATGTTATTAAATGCACGTTTCAACACCATCGGTGTTACGCTTTCTAAGCGTAATCCGATATTAATTACCTCACTATAACTATGCTTTTACAGAAAAAGCTCAACACCTATGGCGTTGAATCTCCTTGCAAATACTCACCCGGGGTAGGCTCGTTCCTCGCCAACCCCGGGCTATCAAAGACACAACTCGTACCGAGTTGCACCATAAGGGCATTTATAATGTTAAACACATTCATCGAGTAATCATCATCATACACACGATGTTGCGGGTTGGAAACATTCATAATGGCAAATACGTTCATTAGAAGATTGACACAACACCTACTGCGTTGCGTCATTACAACATCCGCAATAGTGGATGTATTCATTGGAATATTGGCACGTTTTGCTATTTATTTATTCGCATGTTGGTAGCAATTATATTATAAAATGGATGTTTCAACGCCGTAGGTGTTGCGCTTTTGATAGCCCAGGGTTGCCAAACGATAGTGCAGGCTACCCTGGGTTAGGATGTGTTGTGTGGGGAACAACGCCGTAGGTGTTGCGCTTTTTCGGATTAATCCGCCATAAAAGGGTTCATCGTAAGTGTGACTTCACAGAAAAAGCTCAACACCTACGGCGTTGAATCTCCTTGCGGATGTTTACCCGGGGTAGGCTCGTTCCTCGCCAACCCCGGGCTATCAAAAGAACAACTCGTACCGAGTTGCACCATAAGGGCAGTCACAATGTTAAACACATTCATCGAGTAATCATCATCATACACACGATGTTGCGGGTTGGAAACATTCATAATGGCAAATACGCTCATTAGAAGAGTGATATAATACCTACTGCGTTGCGTCATTACAACATTCGCAATAGTGGATGTATTCATTGGAATATTGGCACATTTTGCTATTTATTTATTCGCATGTTGGTAGCAATTATATTATAAAATGGATGTTTCAACGCCGTAGGTGTTGTGCTTTTGATAGCCCAGGGTTGCCAAACGATAGTGCAGGCTACCCTGGGTTAGGGTATGTTGTGTGGGGAACAACGCCGTAGGTGTTGCGCTTTTGATAGCCCAGGGTTGCCAAACGATAGTGCAGGCTACCCTGGGTTAACGTATGGTTTGTGTGGAACAACGCCGTAGGTGTTGCGCTTTTTCGGCATAACCCGCCATTAAAGGATTCATTATAGGCATGCCTTCACAGAAAAAGCTCAACACCGATGGCGTTGAATCTCCTTGCGAATGTTTACCCGGGGTAGGCTCGTTCCTCGCCAACCCCGGGCTATCAAAGACACAACTCGTACCGAGTTGCACCATGAGGGCATTTATAATTTAGAGCACCTTTATCGAGAAAATATCACAATACCAATGCAGTTGCGTGTTGAAAACATTCATAATGGCAAATACGTTCATTAGAAGATTGATATAATACCTACTGCGTTGTGTCATTACGACATTCGCAATAGTGGATGTATTCATTGGAATATTGGCATATTTTGCTATTTATTTATTCGCATGTTGCCATCAATTGTATTACAAAATGCATGTTTCAACGCCGTAGGTGTTGTGCTTTTGATAGCCCAGGGTTGCCAAACGATAGTGCAGGCTACCCTGGGTTAGGGTATGTTGTGTGGGGAACAACGCCGTAGGTGTTGCGCTTTTTTTGATTAATCCACCGTCAAAGGTTTAATGGTAAGCGTGACTTCATAGAAAAAGCTCAACACCTATGGCGTTGAATCCCCATGCTAACGTTGCCCCGGGGTAGGCTCGTTCCTCGCCAACCCCGGGCTATCAAAGACACAACTCGTACCGAGTTGCGAGATGAAATAATTGTAGTGACGATAATGTTGATAATAAAACGTAAAATGATTTGCGTCATTTCATCGTGTAAAATACGGCAAATCATGCGATCATTTGACGCTCATCACGCGGTCGTTTGCATCAAATCATTTTACGTTCTACGCCACATCATCATATAAAAAGCACCGAGGCACATCACTAATGCGCATCGGTGGTTTATTTTTTCCTTTAGAATGTTGAGCGGAAGTAGTTTATTAGAAGGTCCACTTTGCGGCAACTGTCGGTAAAGCATAAAAGCGATTGTGCTCTCCTCGCTTGTTCCACACAAAATTGTTACTAAGTTCTACCTCGCTTCCGAGACTCAAGTTGACACCCTGCATGCCTTTCAACGTGTTTAGATTGAACCAGAACTGCGGCTCACTCAATAGGATCAGTTTGCCATTTACATTGGGATTATACCACAAATCGCAAAAACCGCTGAAGGTACATAAGCCTTTTGCAAACGTCGTACTCCACACTTCGGTCAACTGAAAGCCACTAAATGGGTGGGCACCATAGTGTTTATTCTTGAAATAATACTTGTACATAGCTTGCACAGAGAAGGTCTTTGAGAAGTCAGCACTATGCCAATTCCATGCACCTCCAAGCAAAACAGCGTGCTGAAAGCGGTTAGCTTGCCAGGTATCTTCGTCAGAAGACAAGCCGCCATTATACTCAATGTGAGCTGCCCACTGCTTGTTTTTGGTGAGATTAAACTCGCGTGATATCTCCCAATAAGCCCCAGCGACGCCTTCTCTCTGATAGTCTATGTCGGTAAACATAAAGGTTGAGCCCCACTTATCAGGCTTAAACATTTCTACAGTGGTAGTAACTGACGGACGATTGGTAAGATCTTTGTAAAGCGAATGACCCAAGTCATAGTGCAATTGCACGTTTTGTGCTGTTGCTCCTAAGGTTAAAAGCAACAACAAAAGCATAATAAAAGATTTCTTCATTGTGATAGTTTATGATATAAAAGATATGTATTAAAGTTGTTCCTCCAATTGTTTCACAGCGCTTTTCATGTCATCTGCAAAAGAAGAGTGCGTCAACAGGAAGCCTTCTTTGCCTTGTGCAAGGGCCTCATAGAGCGCTGGGCTCATCTCGTTGACATACTCACTGATGGCATATTCGATGTCATCTTTCTGACGCTCACTATGAGAAAAGGCATAGACCTGCCATTTCTGATGAAAGAAACAATAGGCTGCCTCGATGCTGTCTTTGGTAAATTGCGTTTTGTTCATAGGCTTAATACCACTGCACGGCATTGCTGTAACCGCTCCGTTTGTCATATTTCAACGCGTCGGTCAAGGTGCTTGCATTACAGCGGAAAGTGAAATTATAGCTTGTATAAGGTGCCAATACGACCTGACAACTCATGTTAAAGCAGTGAAGGTCACGCTGCAAACTGGCTGTTGTCATACTCATGGCGTGATGATCAAAGTCATATCCAGATGAGAAACTAATGTTCCAACCGTCACTTATGCGTATGTTTCCACTGAAGTTCAAGGTTTGTGTGAACATGTATGGATAGCGCATGGTGTGATAATTGAACTTATTGATGTCGGTATTCTCACGCATTGTGATGCCATAACCAAAGGTAATAGACCATGGCATGTTGAAAGTCATGTAACCATCATCATCAGTTTTCGCCTTGTTACTACCTCGTTTACTGCGTGCATTGCGTTGACCTTCAATCATATCATCGTCAACATTCGACTCAATATTGGTGTCAATACCTTCTGCATTGGGGTCGTTGCGCTTGCCTTTTGAGTTATTCTCGTCACTGCCTCCACCGAAAAGCTTCTTTATTTTCTCTGGAGTGAGTGTGTAAGAGATATTTTGTGACATACCTTGGAAACGTCCAATCTTTCCCATTCCCCAATAGGTGTGGTTGCCAACATAAGGCCTTCCATGACTATCGAGCTCGTAAGCATAAGATGCAAAGACTGCGTTGAGGTTGAAAGTATAGTTTTTCCACCACTTCAAACGCAAGTCGACACTGAGGTCACTCCATGGTTTCTCTTTGGCAGCCATGTTATATGACATTCTGAAACCAAGGTTATCAATGATGCTTAACTTGCGGATGCCCGTAGAATCTTTGTCAGATTTAATCTTCATCTCAACGTTATTGTCAAATGAGAAGCTAACACTTCCCATCTTACCACGGCCGGGAACGCTGTAAAGACCATTGGAATAAGGTGAATAGTCAACGAGTTCAACGCTGCCGTCGGCATTGGTTCGCTGATAAGTGCTGTAGTAACCATAGCGTGATGCACCGAAATCGGGGGCATAACTAAAACTTACCGATGGCGTGATGACATGGCGAATGGCTTGAATTTTGTCGCCAAAGAGCTTGCGGTTAGGAATGAACATTCCATAAAGTTTAGTGCTTGCACTGATGCTAAAGTCCCAGTTGTAGATGTTATGGAAGCCATATGTGGTGTCAGCAACCTCCTTTTGAGTGGCCGTATTCCATGACCTTGTCACCTTATTGGTGTACATGCGGTCGGTGAAATTAAACGAAGGATTTACATTAATATAATTAAACAGCGTGAAACTCCCGCTGATTGGGATGCGGTGTTGCATGCCATTGCGCCAGTCTTTGATGAGATTTGAATGGAAAAGTCGGTCTTCCTTCGTGTTGATAGAATTGCTTATTTGTCCTGTATAGCTTACCGCAATCTTCTCATACCAGCGTTCTGCCCCGACAGCATGACGTCGTTTGAACGGATAAAAACGGCTCAAACTGATGTTCAAGTCAGGCAAAGTGAGAGCTATACTCGAATCACTCATGTTCTGATTCAAGTTGGCTGTGGCACTGAGTGATAGTCCGATGCTTGAAAAATTGGTGCCCCAGCTGACCGAAGATGTACGAGTTGTCTGCGAGAGTGTTTGCGGATTGTAAAGACTATTGAGGTTGTTGCGCTCATAACTTGACGTAGCAAAGTTTACGCTTGCAGCCAAAGAGCTGTATGGGTTGGCTTTAGGATCCTGGCGATGGCTCCATTGTATCTTGAAGCTTTGCTGCCGACTGAAGTCTGGCATGCCTTTATCTCCGGTCTTAGTATCTTGATAACTGCCATAGAAACTGCCACTATAACGATAGCGTTTGCGGTAGTTTGTGGCCGCACTCAAGCCCCATGAGCCTTTGGTATATATCTCTCCAAGGAGTTTTAAGTCCCATTTGTCGTTGATAGCAAAGTAATATCCCCCGTCACGTAGGTAGAAACCACGTGTATTTTCGTCACCATAAGTAGGCATGATAAAGCCGCTTGAATACTTCTTTGAGAATGGAAAGAAGCCATAAGGAATGGCAAGTGGCAGAGGAACATCAGCCACAACAAGATATGCTGGGCCAAAAACAACATCCTTACCTGGGCGTACTTTCGCTCTCGAAAGCGCTATATAGAAGTCTGGATGCTCTTTATCGCAAGTGGTATATCGGCCATGTTTTAAGAAGATCTCACCATCAGCATTACGCTTGGAGAGTTCACTTGAGAGATAACCTTCTTCTTGTTGTGTCTTAACATTATCGATAAGACCTTTCTTAGTCTTAAAGTTGAATGCCATAGTATCACTCTCATAGTTGTCTGATCCCAATGTAAAGACCGGCGTACCTGTTAGTCCTTTTGTCGCCGTATCACGCACTCCGGTGGCATGAACAAGGCTACTGTCCATGTTTAGTGTAATGCGTTCGCTCTTAAGGTCCATGTTTTCATACTTCACACTCGATGTACCATAGAGGAAAGCCGTCTTATTTTGTGCGTCGTATACCATAGAATCATTGGCCGAAAAGTTCACAGGAGCGTCTATTCCGTTCTTCTTTTGCCGGTTCAATGAGTCAAGTCGGATGGAGTCGTCAATGAGTTTGTTGTGATGATAGATAGCCAACTGCAACGAATCCATCTGAGTTGTGTCGATGGGTTGACGGTTGGCAGAGTCAGTTTTCAGGGTTTTGTTTATAGCAACACTATCGTTAGGAGCACTCTTATGCCTCTTTCGGAACTGATAGTCGACATTGGCCATCACAAAAAGGACGGCACATAGCAACATGACTATAAACGAATATCTTCTCATTTAGTGTGCAAAGATAGTGATAAATCACTGAAACACGCTTGTTTACAGCGTTAAAAGTTATTTTTATTCGAATAGCTTCTCCCACAATTTGAATCGCTCTACGCCATCTTCTCCAAAGCGTTTAAGACTCCGTTCGGCTTGTTCTATGGTCTTTTCTACTTCTGGATGCGTTTTAGAATAAAACTTATCAGCATAGCAAATGACTTTCTCTTCCATGGTTTCGGGTAGGAAATCTTTGTGAGGAAGAGGCAGATTGAGTTTTATTATCTCTTCTTTTGTGATGCCAGCCCCCGTGTGTCGCTCACATACTCTGGCGTGTTTTGGGAAGCCTTCTGCCCGTAACAACTCTGCACCTATACGTCCGTGGATGAGATAAGGCTCGCTTCCGAAGCAATAAATACCTGGTGCATCACATTTGAAGATACCGATATCATGGAGCATTGCCGCTTCAATGACAAACTGACGATCAAGAGAAAGCTCAGGATGTAGGTCGCAAATGCGCACAGCACGCTTAGTAACAAGCGTGCTGTGTGTCATGAATATATACCGAAGTTGATTGTCTTCGGGATAGTATTTGTCAATAATCTGCTGATAATCCATGGCTTATTCTGCCGTGGGACGTTGGATATAAGCTATCACATCGCCTTTATTTACCTTGTCACCTTGCTTTGCTTTAATCTCAACAAGCTTGCCTCCGAGTGCTGCTGGGATAGCTTCGAACTCGCCCCAAGACGTGCAAATATAACAGAAAGTGTCGCCTTCTTTGTACTCTTTACCAATGAATGGTTCAACAGCGGGAGCTGCTTCACCGTCTCCTTGGAACTCCCAGAAGATCTGACCTTTAACAGGTGATACGATAGCATCAGCCATTGCATGCTTGAATGCGGTTGCTTCTTCAACACTAACCTTTGCTCCAAGCTTTGCATCTTTGGCCTTTTGAAGATCTTCTAAGAAGTTCTTCTTGGCCTGACCACTCTTATAATTGCGATACTGTTCAGGGTGCATAGCCAGTTCAAAGAGTTCTTCGTCGTCCTGACCATAGTCCCATCCATTCTCGTCCATTTCCTTTTTAAAGTCTTCCAAGGCATCCGTTAGGAGCGTACGAGGGTCAACATCCGTAAACTCTCGACCTTGTTTCTTTGCCAATTCAACAAGAACGGGGTCAATCTTTCCTGGTACTTTTCCGCTCTTTCCAAGGATCATACCCCACATAGACTCGTCCATCATGACAAAACGACCCTTTCCTTGCTCCATTGTTAGCAAGTTCATGAGTGCTATATTCTTAGTATATTGGCTGAAAGGTGTTACCAATGGTGGATAACCTACACGTGGCCAAACATACTCAACCTCATTGAACAACTTCACAAGCATATCGTCCATAGAGAGTTCTTCCTCACCTTTCTTCTTACGAAGGTTATTGATTGTCTGACGGATTCCACCGAGATCGGCCATCATTGAGCCCATCATTCCACCAGGAAGTCCGCAACCTAACAACAAGGAAGACATGATTTTGTTCGATGGATTGATAAAGTATCCGAGCCATTCATCAATGAATTCCTGAGTAAGTGCACGTGCCTTCATGTAGGCATTCATATTGATTTCTGGCACATCGAAGCCCTCATTACGCAACATACTCAATACAGATATGATGTCGGGATGAACCTTTCCCCAAGACAAAGGCTCTATAGCTGTGTCGATAATATCGGCACCATTCTTGCAAACTTCAAGGATAGAAGCCATCGAAAGGCCTGGACCTGAGTGACCATGATACTCAATTAATATGTCAGGATGCTTAGTCTTTATGGCCTTAGTCAGCTTACCTAAGAAGGCAGGTTGACCGATTCCAGCCATGTCTTTGAGGCAAATCTCTTCAGCACCAGCTTCAATCAATTCGTCAGCAAGGTTCGTATAGTATTCCAAAGTGTGTACAGGCGACGTTGTAATACATAGTGCCGTCTGTGCAGTCATACCTGCTTCTTTTGCCCATTTGATTGAAGGCTTGATATTTCGAACGTCATTTAAGCCGTCAAAAATACGAGTAATGTCTGTTCCTTGCGCATGTTTTACACGATACATCATTGCGCGAACATCGTCTGGAACAGGGTACATACGGAGAGCATTTAAGCCTCGATCCAACATGTGTGTTTTGATTCCGGCCTCCTTTAAGGGTTTACAGAAAGCACGAACAGCCTCATTTGGGTTCTCACCGGCAAGGAGATTGACTTGCTCAAAGGCACCACCATTGGTCTCAACTCGTGCAAAACAGCCCATCTCTACAAATAAAGGAGCGATGCGTTCCAATTGATCTTTGCGTGGTTGGAACTTGCCAGAACTCTGCCACATGTCTCGATATACGAGACTGAATTGAATTTTCTTTCCCATTATGTAACTATAAATTGTATTTGATATCCTTAAAATAAAACTGGTTCTTGCCTGTAGTCTACTTATGATTACAATGCTATCAGAACCTATCGGCCTGCAAAATTAGGTAAAAAATCCCAAAAACGACATTACAATATGTATTTTTTGCAATTATTGCTTTATATTTGCACAAAATTAAACTCAAATGAAAGTAAAGACAATTCTCTTTTTTTTCTGTCTCACTTGGCTTGTAGTGGCGTGCGAAGAAAAGGCTAAAGATAACGCGAAACCAAAGGAATCGCAGACAACATCATACAAACTCAAGGGCGATAGCACGATATATGGCTTGGCATGTGAGGGTTGTAATGATTCCACTATAGTGCTTTTACCGATGGATGGCAGTGATCCTGTGCGCTATGATGTCATAGATGCACACCGCAACGGGCGTGTAGTGGGCAACATTCAGATAGGAGATTGGATTGGTGTTGTAGCCAACAAACAAGATAAACACACGGCAGATGAGGTCATCAATCTCGACGAAATAAAAGGCATTTGGTGTTATGTTGTCATGCCGAAAATGCGCGATTACGAGAAAATGAGCAAAAGATTGCAGAAGAAAATGATGCGAGATATACCCGATTCTATAAAGCAAACCTATCTCATTCCACGCGAATATGGCTTTTGGTTGCGTCGACAATGGACGGCACAAAGCGTGGGTTATGTCAGCGAACAATCTTCTTTAGAGCAAGAAAGCCCTGTAGTCTATCCGCAATTAGGCTTCTTTACGGGCTGGCATATATGGAATGGGAAGCTCGTTATAGAAAGCGCCACACCACGATATAATGCAGATAACACCATCACAATAACCAATCCCGTTAAAGATACGTGTATAATCGTCTATTTAGGAAAGGATTCTCTCGTGCTCAGTGACGGCATTGAGTCGCGCAGTTACTACCGAAAGAAGAATATTAATGACGTGAATGTAAAAGCTCGTTTCATTGCGGATAAACTCAAAAGAGAGGCATTAAAGAAGGCTATGCAACAGCAA
Organism: Segatella salivae F0493; assembly: GCF_000477535.1. Classification (NCBI taxonomy): domain Bacteria; kingdom Pseudomonadati; phylum Bacteroidota; class Bacteroidia; order Bacteroidales; family Prevotellaceae; genus Segatella; species Segatella salivae. The sequence goes on along the minus strand of NZ_AWGW01000027.1, from coordinate 29,218 downwards.
TAACAACATAACATCAGTGTCATTGACCGCTAACACGATTTTCATTTACAAACAATCCTCATGTTGTGGCGGTTCATTATCACCGACTCCATTTCTCCAATGCTAACAGATGATATAACCACCTGATAATAAACCCATTACAATTCACCTCATTTTACGTGGTGATTTGGTTCATATCGCCGTGTGATCTCCGTCATTTCACTGCGCGAAATGCTTCAAATCATTTTCTTATTTAATATAAACAACACCAGCATCCCCTATCAACCCATTTGCGGTTACAAATATCCTGATATGCAACGCCGTAGGTGTTATATCAAGATTCATATTTTTTCGCGTTTGAATTTAGGATGTATTGTGCCGAAAAAGCGCAACACCTACGGCGTTGGTCCACGCAAACCATACGTTAACCCAGGGTAGCCTGCACTATCGTTTGGCAACCCTGGGCTATCAAAAGCGCAACACCTACGGCGTTGAAAAATTTACATTGATTCATTATTCGTAGCGTAATTCATAGTAATATAAATTATAACGTATCATATTTGATTCATTAACACAAACCAATGAATTGTTTATTAATCACCGACGCTGTAGAATTTATGCCATTATTCCAATGAATGTATATTCCATTATGAATACCCTCATGGTGCAACTCGGTACGAGTTGTTCTTTTGATAGCCCGGGGTTGGCGAGGAACGAGCCTACCCCGGGTAAACGTTCGCAAGGAGATTCAACGCCATAGGTGTTGAGCTTTTTTTGAGAAAGCACGCTTATAATGACACCTTTTATGGCAGATTAATCAAAAAAAACGCAACAACTACGACGTTGTTCCCCACACATCATACGCTAACCCAGGATAGCCTACACTATCGTTTAGCAATCTCGGGTAATCAAAACAAGTTTCATCTATCCACATTGACATTCAAAGAGGAACTTCAATACACGCATTACACATTGTGCTTTTATGAAAAAAATATGTATATTTGCACCAAACAATTCATCAAGGTATGAGCAACGAGTGGGAAAAGATGCTGAATATGACCACAAAACAGACTTGAAACAATACGAAAAATAAAACTCATAAACTTTCAAAAACAAATAAAACATGAAACTAAAGAACTTTTGTTTACTCGCACTTTGTTTGCTATGTGCAAATCATCGGGCTTTCGCCGACGACAAAGATGAGCCTGTTCAGCGTTGGGCTATACAGGCAGGATTCGGTGGAACGACGCTCTATGATAACACACCAGACGGACAAGACTTCTATATGGGTGATGAAGAAGGAAACTATTTCTCGCTTTCGGCCGACTATTTTCTAAATGATCGTCTTGCACTGACTGGCGGTTTATACTATGCACAAGAAGGAATTGCCACCTATCTTGCCTCAGGAATAGGACTGAAGAAAGTCAATATGCTGGGTGTTGAAGGGGGAATCAAGTGGTATTTCTTCCCCAAAAAGTGGATTGTTCAACCGCATATTGGTGCCTTGTTACAAACCAATTGTTTAAACCTTGGACGCATGCGAGGCAGTGAACGCCATGAACTTAGTTCGGCATATCCAGGGAGTCATGTGCAAATGGACTATGATGTGCAGTGTCCTGCCTTAGCTTTCAAGCCACGTATTGGCGCAGACATACACCTGTTTAGTACGGTTTCGCTCTGTGTTGCCTATGATCTCAGCTTCGGTTTTGGGGGACATCATCGTGCAGACATGCGCTTTCTCGACCTTCCTTTGACGGGACAAGTGTGCCATTATAAGACAGACAACATGCGCTCTACTATCAGTTTGGGAGTGAAAGTCGACTTCCCGACAAAGTCAATCAGCCAAAAAACCTTCAACAACCTGCTTTACATCTTAAGCACTTGGATTGAATCGAAGGCACGTCATTAAGCTTTTTATCCGCATGTCTCACTTTGATTCCGACACGTTTCGACAGGAAGTCATCGACATTGTGCGTCAGATTCCGCGCGGACGAGTGCTTACCTATGGACTGATTGCACGCCTTGCAGGCTATCCTTTGCATGCCCGTCATGTGGGAAAAGCCTTGCATGGGGTTGAAGATAAAGCCATTCCGTGTCATCGTGTGGTGAACAGTGTGGGAAGAACTGCACCAGATTGGCCCGAACAACGACTGCTCCTTGAAAAAGAAGGAGTGTATTTCAAGTCGAATGGCAACGTCGATTTACGACACACTTTGTGGGAGATTGCGTCACACTTAGAAGCATAACATGGCGTTTTATTTTGCTTGTTTCGCATTTTTTTGTAGCTTTGTAGCAATAAACTTAAAAGGAAAAGAGAGATATGGATAACCCTTATAGTAAGCAATTTCCTTCATTGATGAAGGGGAAAAAAGTGATGTATGTGCATGGTTTCCTTTCTTCGGCACAGAGCGGAACCGTTAAAATGCTGCAAGAACTTATGCCTTCAGCAACTATTTTGGCTGAAGATATCCCCGTACATCCTACAGATGCCATGACAATGTTACACAAAATGGCTGATGAAGAGCAACCCAATCTCATCATAGGTACGTCAATGGGGGGCATGTATACAGAGATGTTACATGGTTTCGACCGTATACTTGTGAACCCAGCCTTTGCAATGGGCGACACAATGAGCAGCATGACAGGACATCAAGTGTTTCAAAACCCTCGCAAAGATGGCGTTCAAGAACTGATGGTCACCAAGGGGTTGATTAAAGAATACAAGGATATCACAACGCAATGTTTTGCCAATGTTGATGCCGAAGAACGTAAACGGGTCTATGGTCTCTTTGGAGATAATGACCCGGTAGTGCATACTTTCGACCTGTTTCAACATCATTATCCCAATGCTATCTATTTCCATGGCGAACATCGACTAATAGATAAGGTGGCACTTCATTATCTTATACCCGTCATTCGATGGATAGATGATCAGCAGAATGGCACAGAACGCCCGATAGTTTACCTGCACTACGACGCTTTACACGATAGTTTTGGTAAGCCGTTAAGCAGTATGCACAAGGCATACGAACTACTATTAGAGAACTATCAGGTTTATATTGTTGCGCCAGCACCTACAAACAACCACGCTTTTACAGACGAAGTGCAACGTTGGGCAGAGGAGTTTTTCTCAGCATCTGCCTATAATCATCTCATCTTTACCAATCAAAAGAATCTCCTTTATGGTGATTATTTCATTGATCCACAGCCAAATCCCGACTTCATGGGTACGACAATAGCCTTTGGAAGCGATGAATTTAAGACGTGGGAAGAGGTAATTACCTTCTTCGAACGGCTGGGAGGACAGTAAAAAGGGACTTCTTTCATCTCTTCTACCACGCGATAAAATAGGCTGAAGAAAGGCTGATGAGGCGATTATCTGATGCGATTAATGCACAAAAATTATTGGAAACGTTTGCTTTTGCAACATTAAATACGTATTTTTGTCGCAGATTTTGCGACGATATTCAATGTATAATGTCGCATCTTCTATGATTATTTACACTCAAAACAGCTATCATGTATATTCACGAAAGAGAGAACTGGACTGATTTTCAGTGGGAAAATAGTGCTATAGATGCACTGATTGAGCTGGCAAGTCGTAAGATTGGATTGCTTTATGGCAGGCTAAATAACCTTGGTTTCGATAATAAACTACGAGCCATGGCAGAGAATCTTACTTATGATGTAGTACAATCATCAGAGATAGAAGGAATTCGTTTGAACACAGAAGAGGTCCGTTCATCCATTGCACGCCATTTAGGTATCGACAACTTAAAGTACACTGCACCTTCACACTATGTTGAATCAGTAGTTAAAGTGATGCTTGATGCGATAGAACACTATATGCAACCACTGACAAAAGAGACGCTATGTAGATGGCAAAGTGCTTTCTTTCCAACGGGATTTAGTGATGGTTTTCCTATCGAAGTGGGCTGTTATCGAACGCATGAAGAGCACATTGTGTCGGGAATATTCGGCAAAGAACGTATTCACTACATTGCACCTGCACCACAACTTGTAGAGAACGAAATGGCAAACTTCATTCAATGGTTCAATCAACCACCGTCAACATCCAGCATAGTTCAATCGGGAATAGCACACCTTTGGTTTGTTTCTATTCATCCATTTGAAGATGGAAACGGACGATTAGCACGCATATTGTCTGATATTCTCTTGGCAAAAAGCGATAAAAATGAGTTTCGTTTCTATAACATTTCAGCAGAAATCAATCGTAATAAGAAACAATATTACAGCATTCTTGAGCAAACTCAACACGGAAATGGTGACATTACACCATGGCTAACATGGTATATCAAAACACTAATAGCTTCAGTTGAAGACGCAGAAACAAGCGTTAATAGCATCCTTAACAAGAGTTTCTTCTGGCAAAGAAATGCAAGTGTAATCATGACAGACCGCCAAACACAGATTATAAACATGTTTCTTGATGGCTATGAAGCCAAGATTACCTCGAAGACATGGGCCGCATTAGGTAATTGTTCAAAAGATACTGCCATACGAGATATACAGGATTTGGTGGCAAAAGGGGTGCTACGTGAGGAATTTCCAGGGGCAAAAAGACCTTGTTATGCCATTGTTTACGATCCCGAAGACCTCACTTCATGGTTTTCTGACACCCAAATAGAAGAGGAAAATGGCACATTCTATCTGCTGACTACATACAAAGGCAAGCAGAAAGTGCGCAATAGACTTCTCCGACTTGACGCAGAACGCTATATGAAAGGTGACCTTTCACAGCAGTCTTTACTGAATAAATATTGCGCATATCTTATGGATAATCCGAAATAATAAGGCGTATTAGGCAATAGAAAGAAATATTAGACACTACAATGGCAAACGAAATAGTATATGGTTTCGCTGAAACTCCGTTTGGAACAATCATCGTTGCGCGCACGATTGATGGCATTTGTGACCTCCAATTCTTAGGATGGAATCGCATGGAAGTTATCCATGAGCTTGCAAGTTATTGGGGAGTATACACTCCAACGACACAAAACGATGTGATGGCTGACACAGTTAAGCGCGTAATCTTTGACAACTACGACCACCATTTGAAACTCGACATGCAGGGAACTGACTTTCAAAAGCGTGTATGGAATGAGTTGTTGAAGACTAAAAAAGGCGAAACGCTCTCTTATCAAGAGTTGGCTGAGCGCGTTGGTCAACCCAAAGCAGTGCGTGCAGTGGCTTCAGCGGTGGCCGAAAATCGTATTGCTATGCTCATCCCTTGCCACAGAATTATCCATAAAGACGGTACAACGGGTGAGTATCATTGGGGCCGTGAGCTCAAGAAACAACTCTTGGAATGGGAAAAAGAATAATCAACCATGCCTAATTTCATCTCTGCTGACGAACTTTTTCAACGCATTTCATACATCATTGAGGCTGAAAACACAGCCCCAGTTAACAAGCTTTTGCATGAAACTTTGGTGCTAACTTGCACGGAAGGACTGGCAGGAAGTAACCTCGTTTTCGGCAACTTGTTTGCTCAAGTGGACTTCCTTTGCAAGAAAAACCGTGTGAATGGTAATGACACAAGAGCCATTCAACACATGAGAAGAGCCAGTAACAGGGCCGAAAGTATGGCACATGACGAACTGATGTATGCTTGCAGAGCACTTGCTTTGTTTGTTTCTGCGGTCTTTAATGTCGACATTCCATCTTACCTTGTGGGGCAAATCCCAGTGGAAGATAAGCCACAACAGGAGTTCAAACACATCGACTACCGCTATATTCGAGGCCTTGTCAACGAGGTTACCGAAGACACTTTTACCGTCAATATCGACCAAGATACCACCGAAAAGCAGCTGACCATACACCTCAAACCTCATCAGGAATATCTCAAGAACCTACTCCAGATAGGCTCACAGGTCAATCTTATCGATGTAGATACAGCCAAAGAAGCCGCTATAATCATATATGAGCCCGACTATCTCATTGATATCAGCAGCATTGCCCGATGCTTTTCAGACTATGGTCACCACCCTTTTACCTACCTTGTTAACGCCATGTCACCGGCTGCTAACAGTCAAGCCATCTTGCTTGGAAACTTTGCTGGCACTGCATTGGACGACATAATTAAAGGCAACGGGCATTATAACTGGCAAGAATCACTTAAAAAGAATTTTAAGGATAAAGCCTTGGAATACTGCACTTGCAGTGACTTGAACCGCAAAGAAGACTTTCGTGTGGCGGCCATTCGACAGACACAGAACATCCAACAGATTGTTGCTGAACTCTTCGGAGACTTTCATTGCGACCTCATGCAATTGCAAACCAACGTCACTTTCAGTCGAGAGAAAGCCATTCTTGAACCATCTTTCGTCTGCGAACAACTGGGGTTGCAAGGTCGAGTCGACCTTATGACGACGGATTTCAAGTTACTTGTTGAGCAGAAGTCAGGCAGTAACTTCAACATTCAAAGGCAAATGCCCAACGAATATGGTAGCTTTCAGAAGGAAGAACACTATGTACAGTTGTTGCTTTATTATGGAGTTCTGCGGCAGAACTTCAATATTTCAAGTAGCAAAATCGATATGCGTTTGCTCTATTCTAAATACCCATTGCCGGGCGGATTGGTTGTAGTTAATTTCTATCAAAAGCTCTTTCATGAGGCCATTAGCCTGCGCAACCGCATCGTTGCCAATGAATTTAGCTTCGCAATTGACGGATTTGGCAACATAACGGATAAGCTTTCTGTCGACACAATCAACGAAAATCAGCTCAACACTCCATTCTTTTTTAAATATATTCAGCCACGACTTGAGGAAATTATCCAGCCACTTCATCATCTCACTCCACTTGAAAAGGCCTACTATGAACGTATGATGACGTTTGTTTTTCGTGAGCAATTAGCTGCCAAAGTAGGTGGAAAAGAGGGCTTAAACAACTGTACTGCCGACCTATGGAACATGCCATTGGCAAGTAAAAAGGAGGCAGGCAACATCTATACAGACCTTACTATCAGTGCAAAAGCAAAGAGTAAAGATATCAATGGATATGATATCATTACGCTAAATATACCTGATCAGGGAGAGGAATTCCTGCCAAACTTCCGTTTAGGCGACTTAGTTTATCTCTATTCTTACGCTCCCGAAGAGGAACCGGATGTCAGAAAGTCATTGCTTTTCAAAGGAAACATCATCAAACTGCATACTAACAGCATCACAATAAAGACCGTAAATCCGATTCCTAACGAGGGAACGATGTGGGCAGTAGAGCATAGTGGCAGCGACATTGGAGGCACTTCAGCCATTCGTTCGCTGCATCAGTTCATCACTTCTGCTCCAAAATGCAGGCAATTGTTACTCGCACAACGCGCTCCCAAGCGTGACCTCACACTGCAACTGACCCAAAGTTATCACCCCACTTACGACCCATTGTTGCTGAAAGCCTTTCAAGCCAAAGACTACTTTCTATTGGTTGGTCCACCGGGAACAGGCAAAACGAGTATGGCTTTGCAATATATGGTGCGCGAAGCCTTAGCAAAAGGCGAGTCAATATTACTCATGAGTTACACCAATCGCGCTGTAGATGAGATCTGTGGAATGCTTTCTGACAATGTAATCGACTATATTCGCATTGGTAACGAATATAGTTGTGACGAACGATATCGCTCTCATTTACTTAGCGAATATATCGAAAACAATCCTAAACTCACTGCTATTCGCGAACGAATCATGGGTACTCGCGTCATTGTTGGTACGACAAGTACGCTTCAAAGCAAGTCTTATTTGTTTGAACTCAAGTCATTCTCCATGGCCATTATTGACGAAGCGAGTCAGATTCTCGAGCCAAACCTTGTGGGATTGCTGTCTAAACTGCCGAAATTTATTCTCATTGGAGACCACAAACAGCTACCAGCTGTAGTACAACAAGAGGTTAACGACTCTGCAGTGCACGACAAAAGATTGCATGATATCAAACTAACAAATTGTAGAAACTCGTTGTTTGAAAGACTCATCCGTGTGGAAGAAGCGGCTAAACGAACAGACTTTGTGGGGGTATTACGCGTGCAAGGACGCATGCATCCGGCGGTTGCTGCATTCCCAAATCGCATGTTTTATTTCAAAGAATGCCTGAAACCAGTGCCTCTTTCTCATCAAAAAGAAACGCGACTTCACTATGAACTGCCCTCTCAAGACACGCTCGATGACGCATTAAAAACTAATCGAATGCTCTTCATTCCTTCCAAAACATGCCATCATTCGCAGCTATCTGATAAGGTAAATCCCGATGAAGCCCACATCGTTGCTATCCTCTTGGGACGCATCTACCGTTTTTATGGCAACTCATTTGATGCAGACAAGACCATCGGTGTAATTGTTCCTTACCGCAATCAGATAGCCATGATTCGTAAAGAGATAGAGAAACTCGGCATCAAAGCACTCGAAAGGATTAGCATTGACACTGTAGAACGCTATCAAGGGAGCCAACGTGATGTCATCATTTACTCCTTTACGGTGCAACATCGCTATCAGTTGGACTTCCTAACAGCGAATTGTTTTGAGGAAAATGGCCATATTATTGACCGCAAACTCAATGTAGCCGTCACGCGAGCAAGGAAACAAATGATTATCACGGGTAACGAAATGGTGTTAAATCAAGACCCAATCTTCAAGGAACTCATAGCGAGTTGCGAATTAGGCCATTTGTAATGGTAAAAGGGTTGATTGGGGATGTTGGCATAGTTTATATTAAAAGAAAAAATGAGTTGACGCAAACGACCGGGTAATTTGACGCATTTTAGACGGTGAAATGACGGAGATTACGCAATAAAATGATAGAAATTACTTCGGAGGTAGATGTGATTTATGGCAACTTTCTATAAAAAGCGTGTAATCATTTGATATACAAAGGTTTGTATATCGAATATATTTGAAATATATCTACAATAAAAAGGTGGAGCATTTCAAGTTTGTGTATTCATCGAAAGCGATTGTAAGGCTATTTAAAACACAAATCCCCACACCTTAACGCTAAAAGATGTGGGGAGAGCATTAAAAGTTTTCGTGTTACAAGATGCACTAACTCGTAAACCAAAGTCTTTATTTCTTCATGATGCTGATAGCGAAACCACCACTTGGAGCCAAATGAATTGGCAGCACAGTTGTGTGGTCTATCGTCATCTGATCTATCACCATAGGGTATGGATTGCCTTTATACGTAGCGTCAGGGCCATCGCGATAGATGATAGCATGATATTTAGCATCCTTATCAAGGAAGTCAAATCGCATCGTCAAATCACGCGCATCAGCGTCTGTCATGCCTCCAACAAACCAGTTTTCACTATCTCGATCTTTGCGAGCAGTAACGATATATTTTCCAATCTCAGCCTGTAAGACGTGTGACTCCTGCCAGTTTGTGGGCACTTGTTCTATGAATGCGAATGCAGGTTGGCCTTTATAGTTCTCTATTTCGTCTGCCGCCATCTGCCAAGGCGCATAAAGCGTGACATAAGTAGCCAGTTGTTTGGCGAGTGTTGTTTGTGGATGAGTTTGTGGATGCACTCTACCTTCGATGCGGAAGATGCCCGGTGTGAAGTCAAGTGGGCCTGCTAAGACACGTGTAAAAGGTAAGATACAGAGATGATATGGTGGATTTCCTCCGTCTTCTGACCATGCATTATACTCTTGTCCGCGTGCTCCTTCGCCCGAAACCAAGTTCGGATAGGTGCGTTGTAGCCCTGTTGGCATCGCTGGTTCATGGTTAATGATCATGAGATGATACTTTGCTGCGATCTCAATAACCTTGCGATAATGACGCACTCCATATTGAGAGTGTTGCAGTTCTTTGTTATCTAATTTTGCATTTACATATCCCGTTTTAACCACACGGATACCTAATCGCTCATAAAGTGCAAAGGCACTATCGAGTTGTTGCTCATAGTTTGCTGCGGCACCACCTGTTTCATTGTGGGCAATCATACGCACTCCTTTCGATAACGCATATCTTTGTAGTCCCTCAAGATCATAGTCAGGATAAGGTTTTGTGAATGAAAACTTGTCGCCTTCACGCCCCCAATCGTTATCCCAACCATAGTTCCAACCTTCCACAAGCACTCCTTTCATGCCGTGATCTGCAGCGAAGTCGATGTAACGTCGAGTGTTTTCAGTCGTTGCTCCGTGTTTCTTTCCTTGCGACCAAGTCATGTCATTCATGTGCATTCCCCACCATATTCCAACATACTTACCCGTCTCTAACCATGAGGTATCTTTGATTTTGCAAGGTTCATTGAGGTTAAGTATCAAACGAGATGCCACAAGATCGGCAGGTTTATGCCCCACAATGATTATTCGCCAGGGTGAAACAAATGGTGCTTTTGCAAAGACCAGTTCACCCGTTGACCATGGAACAAGTTCTGCTTTAACGGTTGTTGTTCCCTTTGCTGCAGCAATCGGCTTAAGATTTAGTGAAGAATAATCCGTCAGATTGGCTTCGTGTACGACAAGATAAAGGTCATTGTCAACCTCCATTGTTATCGGAGTAGACACCTCTGGCTTGCGACTGAGTGGGTCGGCTGTCCACAATGCCTCATAATAATTAGTGCCTTCTGTCGGCATAGCCCAAGTTTTTGCATCAAAAGGAAAAGCAAACTGCGTCTCTTCATCCATGATAGCGAAGTCAGAAAGATGCGGTTGACGTGGGAATTCATAGCGAAACCCGAGTCCATCATTAAACAATCGGAAAACAATCGTCAGCAAACGACCTTGTGCACCGCGTTGTTGCAGCCGCATGGTGAGTTCATTATAATGGTTGCGCACACTCGTTTCTTCACCCCATGGCTGTTGCCACGTTTCGTCTTTTGTACCCGAAGAGAAACCAACTATACGGAAATCCTTGTCCAAACTGCCATCCCGAAGCTTCATTCCAAGCAATGATGGGCATAAAATGGCACGCTTGCCACGCCACAACTCATAATAAGGCTGCCCCTTTTCATTAACACCTACAGACAAAGTGAGCGTCCCATCAGGGGACGCTACCTTTTGTTTCTGCTTGCCATTCACAAAAGAGGTGAACAATAAGGCACACACAATACAAATCAACCTAATAAATTTCATATACTATTTATTTTAATATTTCTTTAGCTTTTGCTACATCCAAACGCACAAGTGCATCGTAAGCCTGCTGTGTACGAGGGCTATTTGGCTCAGCAACACGCAGCTGATACCAACGATATATTAGCTCTAAATCAGCTTGTATGTAGCTAACTCCCATGAATTTTTGTAGCATTGTCAGATATTTATAGCCATATTCAAGCGTTGGTTCGATAGTTGTTCCCTCGCCATAATCGTTCCATGTGCTAATCTGTAGCCATTTAAGACCAGACATTTTGGCTGCATCAAGCTGACGTTGGAACAGCGCTCCATTCTCAGCATCATAGGAAGTGTAACCATTTCCGGCTCCACCTTCTTTATAATAGTCCTTGAATCCCGGCATTGCTCCAGCGATATACATCTTGAATTTGCTTGCAACGCTATAATCAGGCGTAGGATTTACCCATGAGAACTCACCATCAGCATTGGTGTAACCATCACCATTTGCCCGCCCAGAATGCCCGTTTAGACAGAGAAACATGGGTTTAGTTTTGAGGACAGAGAACACACGATACCAGTCTTTTCCAGTCAAAAGCTGCTATGGCCCAAATATCATCAGCAGTGGACGACCCTCTACTTTCACGTAAAAGTCCTTATGAAAGAAGGCCTCGGCAAGGTAACGAACATCTTGTCTGGCTTGACTAACCTTGTCAGAGACGTCAGCAAGCGGCGAATCTTCATAGACAATAGCCATTTTCAAGCCAGCTTTTGCAAAGGCTTTTGCCAATGCTTCTGTGTTTGATTTATGCTTAGCGATGTCATTATCACTATTGATTCCATACCAGTCTACCATCACTCCATCTACTCCGCAGTACTTCATTAGAAGACATTGATAGTCGAGTATGGCTGCATCTCCCGATGCATAAGGACCTGTAAGTGGGTAATAATGCGATGCAATCTGACGCTTTCCTGTTACATCAACAACGTTGGGATCACGCGTGTTCATCGTCCAATGGAACGGCCATTTGCCGTTATTGGTCTTGTCAGTCTCAAACCATGGCATGAAATGTACATAGACATTCATGTTGTTAGTCTTACTAACGGTCTTGGCTTCAGCGTTCTCCTCTTTTGTATTTTGTTTCTTTTCAGGTGCATTTGGATAGCTTTCACCACAGCTATTCAACACCATTAAGCTGCTAAGGAGCAATAAAGGAAGAATAAATTTTCTCATAATTAATGAATTAAAGCCTCTCTTCTAATCCCTATTTCGATAAGGGAGGGGAGCAGGATGCAACTAAACTACATAATAATCATATTCTTTTTAAACAATAACCTAAATGAAATGCGTATATATTTTTATTCTCTTCATAAGGCACTTTTACTCCCCTCCCGCTTCGAAAAGGGGCTTGTGGAGAGGCTTTTTGTTAGCATATAGGGGTTAATATCCCTCATTCTGCACTAAGTTTCCATTCTTTTCTATCTCCACTTTTGGTATTGGAAAGACTCCAGTATGCTTGTCTGCATCTGCAGGTTTATTCCACCACGCTTTAAAAAACGTACCAAATCGTATATTTGTTGTACGGCGAAGACCTTCAAAAACAAATTCATGCTTCCACTCATTGTCTAATGCATCCTCATCAAGTGAAGTCAAGTCAGCGAGTCCTGCACGTTTTCTTATCTGATTAATATAGGTCAACGCGTTCTGCATATAGCCCAAACGGTAGTTTGCTTCGGCTTGCATCATGAGCACTTCTGCATAGCGCATGAGCACCCAATCATTGTCTCGTTCCCATGAATCAGTAGCACTCCACTCATATTTATCAAGTCGTGCGCCTTCATTTTGAGCGGCTTTCGTAAAATTTTGGATATCTTCGGTGTAGTTTAATGGCTCTCCATTGTCCATCAATACCTCAGCTCCAGTTGCTGCATTGTATTGCTGACCGATCAAAAGACTATTGCGTCGCACATCGTTTGCTTCGAAAGAAGAGTATAATCCAGGTTGAGCACAGATACCATTTCCGCACCATTGGTAGACACCAGCAGGGTCAAAAGCATACTTTTGATTATAATGATAGGTCATAGAAGCTAAGTAATTGCCTACAGTTCCTTGCTTATGGTCATAAGGTATGGCAAAGATAATCTCTGGAGAAGTTTCATTTTTGATGGCGAAGTTGGCTTTATAATTAGGTGTAAGCGAATAACCCTTCACCTTATCACAGGCATCCAAGCAGTCTTGTCAACGTAGTTTTCCTGTGTAAACTTCAGCATTTAGGTAGAGACGTGCAAGCAAAGTATAACCCACATTCTGTGTAAACCTGCCATATTGTATGCCTATTGGCAATAAAGGTAGTACCTCTTTGAGTTCCTTTTCAATGAAGTTAAAGACCTCAGCTCGTGGCGAATTCTTTGGTAAAACCTGTGTAGTAAAGTCAGTAGAGATAGGTACATTTCCAAAATTATCAATCAGATTATAATAAAAGTAGGCACGAAGACCACGCAATTCTGCCTCTACTTCCTTTTCTAAATCATCTGAAAGTTCACTCTTTTCAACCTGATAGATGATGCCATTAACCTTGGAAACGCCTGTGAAATTATAGCGCCAAAGAGATAAAACACCTGTATTGTCGGCATCCCAAGTATGATATTGAAACTGTTGATAACGTCCTCCATCATACCAATCTGTGCCTCGTGTCGGGATGCATACCTCGTCACTGGAACACTCTGAGGTAAAGAACACATACTCACATGTAGGATAACAGTTCACATTATTGCCTTCAGGAGTGTTCGAACCATAGCCTCTTAACGTCGCGTAGGCACCTCCAACAATCGTCGAAATCTCGCTTTCGTTCTTACCATAATTGTCCATCGACACTTTATCATAAAGCTTTTCATTTAGATCTGTGCATGAAACCATCATAGCACTTGCCATGAGAATTGTCGATAAAATGTATTTCGTTTTCATTTTTTCTCAATATTATTGGTTAACCTTTTCAGAAACTTATATTCACGCCTACAGAGAAAGTACGTGGTCTTGGATAAGAGTTAAAGAACTCAATACCCGGAGATTCAAGTACATTGTCAGGCACTGCAACCTCTGGATCCATACCTTTATATCTGGTGATACAGAAGATATTCTCGCCCGTTACATAGAAACGAAGTCGAGAAAGCCCCAATTTCTCTGGATGAGCCAAACTATATCCCAATGTGAGTGCTTGCAAACGGAAGAATGATCCATTCTCTATGAAGTAATCACTATAGGTGGGATTGTCAGTGATTCCACTCTTCATAAAGTCATCAAGAATGTTCTGTGATGGGAAACGCGTAGGATCATACATTGCCATTCGTGTGCAATTGAGAACCTTTTGGCCAAACATGCCATAACCAGAAGCTACAAAATCAAAGTTGCGCCAAGTGGCATTGATAGATAAACCAATATTCCATTTCGGCTGAGCACTACCTAAATAACGCTCAACAACTTTGCCGTCAGCATCTTTTGTCAAGATATACTTGCCGTCTTCACTAATTCCTTCGCAATGAGGTCCCCAGAAAGCACCGGCAGGATAGCCTTCAAGGATGACTTGAGAATAGGTGTTTGACATACCGCGCAGATTGTGCAAAGAGCCTGCCTGCAATCCAACGGCCTGATATTGATCGTTAGAGAGTTTCGTGATTTCCTGGTGGTTATAAGCTAAACTCATATTCGCATCGAGTGTCCAATCCTTTGTTCGCAAGATATTTGCACCCAAAGAAAGTTCAAATCCCTTATTAACCAAGTCACCAACATTGGCTAACATTGTTCCAACAAGATAGGGAGGTGCGGTACAGGATAAGTTCAAAGTAAGTCAGAGGTCTTCTTGTGATAGAGCTCTAAGGTTCCATTGATACGATTAAAGATTGAAAAGTCGAGACCAAAGTTCCATTGTAACGTGCTCTCCCACTTCAAATCAGGATTCACATTCTGGCTTTGTGTATAGGCATTCTTCCATGTTTGTGTTGCAGCATCATAGTAAGCGGCTCCTGAAGCCGATAGAATGGAGAGACTCTTATACTCTCCAATACCATTCTGATTGCCTGTAACACCAAAGCCAAGTCTTACTTTCAAATTGTCAAGCCAAGACGAAGTGCACTTCATAAAAGGCTCATCTGAAAGACGCCAAGCCAAAGATATCGATGGGAAAGTACCCCATTTATGATTCTCTCCGAATCTACTTGAGCCGTCTTGCCTTAGCGTTGCTGTAATCATATAACGGTTAAGATAACTATAATTGGCTCTACCAAAGAATGAAACCAACGTAGATTCTCCTTTAAAAGAATAGACATCACCTTGTCGAAAGTCTGTTCCTGCACCAAGATTATTATATCCAAAGGCGTTCGTATCATATCCACTTCTCATGGAACCAAAGCCTTCATAGACATTATTTAGATAGGAATAGCCCCTAATATATTAAGGTGGTGGTCCTTTCCAAACATGCGATCATAAGTCAAATAGAGTTCTATTTGCTTATTTGTATAGTCAGAATAGGTGCGCTGTCCCCATCCTTTTTCACTTTGTCCCCCCATTCTTGCGTAGCTGGGCTTATAGATTCCTCCGACAACAGAATTCTGTTCATAAGAAGTATTGACTGTACCTTTCAAACCATCTATAACATTCAATTCCATCTTTAGATAGCCTAAAAAGCGATGACGCTTTTGATCATCTGTACGATTATTGTTAATTTCGACAGGATTCTCTGTGTTTGTACCATTAAGTTGGGCATAACTTCCATCAGGATTATATACAGGGAATGTTGGCTGGAGATTGACCATGCGCTCAAAGATACGTGTATCAATGGGATGCCACCGGTCGAAATTGGCATTAATTCCTTCGTCTAAGCGAAGTCGTCCCTGCCAAGCTGTTTGATAAGCTGTAAGAGATCCCGCGAGACGATTCATGTTATTACGTTTTATAATGCCTTGATTGTTGTTGTAAGTTGCCGATGCTCGGTAGCCATGCTCCTTCTTACTACTTGAGAAAAGAATATTATGTGAATGCGAAATTGCCGTGCGTTCTAATTCCTTTTGCCAATCAGTTGAAGCACCATAGTCTAATGCACTCGCCACATTCTGACTGCGAACATATCCTCTCCACTGGTTTGCTGAGAGCACATCCATGTTCTTTGCCACTTACACGAGAAGGAAACAGCGAAAAAACTGGGTTAGGATAGGGCACCGCCATACCTGTCTTTTGCATCTGATCGCCACTATTTGCCCCCCACTGATTAGCTCCAGCAGCATCACGAATGACGGTAACGACGAGATAATTCATGTTCTCCAATTCGAAAGCGGCTTTCTTATCTGGGTCTGCTAAGGCTGTAGGCACACGACTACCTGCGTCATCTAAGGTATATGAATAATATTCAGATGGCACACCAACATCCCATGCATAGAGGCCATTTGAAAGCTTTCTAACTTTTGTTTTCCTTAGACAGGCAGGACGCCAAACGTCAAGTGACTGCAAAACATTCCAGTCGTTAAGTCCTGAATGCACTCCAAACTGAACGAAGTTTGCATCGTTTGAAATCTCGGTTAGTGTCCTTCCACCTAATTTATATACGTCAGGATTAAAGACAATGGTCAAGGGTTCATCGAGTGTGAACTTATCCGTGAAGCCCGAACTCTTCTTTCCTGAGAAGAACTGAACACCTTTTCCACTTTCTTTAAACTCCTTAAACTCTGAGCGACTATCAGGAGCTTGGAACACCGAACTCCATTTACTGCCGTCTTTTGTCTTTAATCTTGACCAGAAACCAGGCCAATCATCTGACTCAAAAGCACTGATATTGGTATTGAAATACTGTGTCGGAATCATCTTCTTACAATAGATGTTGTTTCCCAAGTATTCCAATTTAGCAAACGAAGAAGAGTTATCGCCGTGGCCAGCATCAGGTTCTGTCGGCGTCCATGCCCACAAATAAAGGTCTACTCCAGCAGGAAACTTCACGTCAGTCATATCATAATAGAAGGTCACTTCCTCATCACAAGTGAACACTGCAGGCACAGTCCACACCTTGGGTACACCCAAATCGGTCTCCTCCGCCATTGTCATGAGAGGACATAATAGGCCTATCAACGTCAATATATAATACTTAAAATCTTTCATGTTGTGTTGTTTTATCATTATTTAGATATTGTTTCTCCACCACAAATCATACACTTGGTGCTTATTCTGCCTGCATAAGGTTATAAGTATAAGAAACAAATGGTTTGCCATTCACTTGTCGTATGAGCTTAAACTCTAACGTTTTATTTGCACCTGGAATTGTAGTGATGGTGAGAGGTTGTTCTCCCGACTCACTCTTCAATAAGAGTTTAGATGCCATTCCGTCTGATTTTACAAACGGATTATCCATTGTCCATGTACCTTTTACAGGTAACAACTCGGGCGCATTCCCCTCTACTGAGAAGGTTGTTGGCTCTCCTTTGCTGTCTTGGTCCAAATGAATCACGAAGGTATCGAAGTCGAGCAGACTGGTGAGTACCATGGTCTTGGCATTCGTTTCATCGGTCTGCGTCACACTATTCAATACCCATTTACCACCAATCTTCTCGTAAAGTCGGATTGGATCAACGTAGCTTCCGTCATCAACTGTGCTACACGAACAGAGTCCCATTACTGATATTGCGATCAATAACAGAGAAATTAAAAGGTTGTTCTTTGTCCTCATAGTAATAATGGTATTAATATTGTATTCTATTTCTTATGCGAACAAAATTAGAATAAAATCATTACAAGATGAAGTTTCATAAAAAATATATAACAAGAAAATTGGAAACAAATTTTCATTTAACTGATTATCAAGAACTTATCGTATCGTGTTTTCGTGAAATGTATTATCATTATATTGATGATTCTCAACAAATATAATGCTCTTTTAAGGCTAAACGTTGGTCAAAATCCAACTTTTCACATCACCATGGCAGTCAAAATATCTTTTTTCTAAGACCTATTTGTCGTTGTTATTCCTGTGCCCTAAAAACATCACTTCTATGATTTCTTTGCATCACATCCTACTAAAAACCAAATGATATCATCCAAACGAGCCTTCAACAACAGCTGTTTCCGGCTGTAAAATCCCTATATCAGATTTGCTTCCTCATAGCAATAACACCATAATTGAGGAATTTTTTCAACACATCTCCACTCTTTTTACACAATAAAGAACATTCTATATTTCCATGATTCGCGCCTCAAACTGATCATTATCGACCCAAGATTTGTTCTTAACTCGCGTCTTATAGGTGTTGATTGTATGGATACTATAATTCAGAAACTTAGCAATGCGCTCCGAATCTGTTATTCCCAAGCGGATGAGTGCAAAGATTCTCATCTCTGTTGTCAATGACTTCTGCTTGTCATTTGCCTTTGTTTCGCCCTCGATAAACAGGCTGTTATACCGCTCAATAAAGTTTGGAAAGAGGTTCAAAAAAGTCTTATCAAAGTCCGAAAACATAGATTTTCGTTCGGCAATCAATTCACTTTCTTTCAACGATAACCGCAAATCATGATATTGTCGGGCTGCAATCTTTTGGTCAATTGTGCGATATAGCTTCTCAACATGATTGATATATTCGGCATTTGCATAAAAGGACTGCCCGATATATTCGTCTTTTATCGTGTTCACTTCACGCAAACGACCATTCATTTCCTCAAGTTCTGCCTTGCGGTTTGCAATGACATTACGCGCTTGTTTCAGCTTTTTCATCTGCTTACGCACAAACCAAGTGAACACAAGAAGAGCCAAAACAAAGAGCAAAGCGACAACCGTGGCCATAGCCAAAGCATTGCGTTGTCCCTCCATCACGCTATATCGGTCTTGCTCTATGATAGGAAGAATACCACTAACCTCTATCACACGCTGACGAGCGCCATAGAAATTGGCATTCTCAAGCGATTGTCTTACATATTCAGTTGCCCGTTGTATGTCGCCCTTTTGATAGAGTAGTCGAGCCAATGTGCAAAGGGCCGTGGTCTCACGCGTAACCGATTGGTTGTCACAGATAGCCGCTTGGGCCAAATAACCAATAGCCTCCTCATCATGTTTCTTATATAAACTCATCCAACCAAGACTCGAACTAACAATCGCCCGCATGTGATTATCGACATCTTTCCTTGCCAATAACTGCTTGAAATACATGCTACAACGATCATAATGCCTTAGTTTCATCTCCTTCATCCCCACAGCATAGAGCCAATCCCGACTGCCCCGAGTCAGATATTGAAGTAGAGAGTCCGTGTAAACACAGCCTTTTTCAATGTAGCGATCCATGTAAGGATTGGCATGAGTGAAGTCGGCCATGTCAAAATAACACCGAGATGCCGTTGTGAAATAAAGCTTTCGAGAGGCTAATGAGGCGCGATGAATGTCAATAGAATCAAGGGTTTCGGAGGCCTCATTAAACAAACCAGCCGACAAAAGACAAAAAACGATGTTACATTGTCCCTCAACTTGCGCGTTGATATCATGCAATTCATGCGCCAAATGGTTCATCTTTTGTGCATAGACATACGCCGAATCATATTGTTAAGAGGCATATTGCGCATAGAGTTTCCGTAGTAAATTGAAGTGAGTATAAGCCGAGTGTTTCCATGTTAGTGCACGTTTCAGCGAGTCAATCGACTTTTGTTTTTTCATCTCATATTGCGATTTATGTGACAAATCAACATCAAGTTCGTCTAAAATTGCCACAGAATTCCTCCGCACCGAAGCCCCCATGGTCGACAAACTCAATGACCATAGGAAACAAAACAATAGCTAAACACGTGTATTTCTCTTCATTGGTAAGAATTAGTTCTGTTCTTTTGACTAACTTTTTCAAGCTACTCTTACCTGCAAAGATAGGATTTTTATTTCAAAAATACAAACAAAAATGATGAAAAAGAACTTCACTTATAACGTTAATTCATATCACCCAATGTCGCAGATAATGTTTATTCCCGCAAAACATACCAATGATTCATGTTGTAAGACAAAATTAATCACATCGGAAAATACACGTTTCAACGCCGTAGGTGTTGCGCTTTTGATAGCCCAGGGTTGTCAAGCGATAGCGCAGGCTACCCTGGGTTAACGTATTGTTTGTGGAAAACAACGCCGTAGGTGTTGCGCTTTTTTTGATTAATCCGCCATGAAAGGTTTCATTGTAGGCGTGCCTTCACAGAAAAAGCTCAACACCTATGGCGTTGAATCTCCTTGCGAATGTTTACCCGGGGTAGGCTCGTTCCTCGCCAACCCCGGGCTATCAAAAGAACAACTCGTACCGAGTTGCGCAATGAGGGAATTTATATTGTAAAATACATTCATTGAAATACCGACATAACACACACGGCGTTGCGTGATTATAACATTCATAATGGAAAATATATTCATTGCCATATGGTATAACACATACGGCGTTGCACCATGAGGGCATTTATATTGCGAAATTCATCCATTGGAATAATAGCGCAATACCGACGCAGTTGCGAGATGAAATAATTATGAGTGTGGCGTGGTTGATAATTAAAGGTGAAATCGTGTAAGGCATACGAAGCCTCACCCCCAGCCCTTTGCTTTCCTCGTTTCGCAGGTTTCACGAACAGCGACCTATGATTCTCCGAAGAGGGAGGGGAGTGATTAGGCATGAAAATGGAGCAATTTGTTTGAAGGTTAAAAGGTGGTGCTGACGTAGTTGATAATAAAGGGTAAAATAATTTGCCATATTTCACTCGATGAAATGGCGCAGATCAAGCGGTAAAACCATAGAGATTACTCGGTCATTTGCGTCATTTCAAAAAACAAGTTCTATCCCCTTGGCTTCTAAGGAGAAATGAATGTATACACCAAACGGATGAAATGGGCTCTCAACCTCACGCTCTCCCTGCTAAAAGGGCTTAGAGATGAGCCTCCCTTTTCCTTGCAATCACAACATAACTTGCCTTTTTCTTGCACGTTTGGGAATTTATAACGAACTTTGTATTCCATTATTTAACAATATCATCAATGAAGATTTTCGCCGTAGACACGAACTATCTGCAACACAATAAAACGCTGTCGAGCTCGTTTTCTAAACCAGAAGCCCCTGTCATTTTTACCAAATGTGACACCGCTTTGCTGAAAGATGGTAAACCTTTCTTTATTCCCGACACGCTTGGGAACATTGAATATGAAACCGAACTCGTTGTACGCATCTGCAAATTAGGGAAGACTATCCCCACAAGATTTGCCTCACGATACTATGATGCCGTAACAGTTGGCGTGGATTTCACGGCGCGTGACCTGCAAAAACGATTGCAAGAGCAAGGTCTTCCGTGGGAACTTTGCAAGGGATTTGATGGTGCTGCCGCGCTCGGAACTTTCGTTCCGTTAGACAAAGTGAAACCCATTCAGTGCCTTCGCTTTAGACTTGACATCAACGGCACTACGGTTCAAGAGGGCTTTTCAGGCGATATGCTCTTCAAAGTCGATGAAATCATCTCGTATATCAGCCAGTATTTCACACTGCGTACAGGCGATTTGCTTTACACTGGCTGTCCAACGGGGTGCGCACCTGTAAGGATTAACGACCATCTTGAAGGCTATATTGAAGAACAAAAGGTATTGGAATTTAATTGCAAATAACGCTGATTGCATCATAAAACAAGAGAGAATCGGTCTTCATGAAACTTTCTTTCAGATACATTATCATAGGCCTTGTGTTGTCGTTGAGCTTACATCTTCATGCCACGCAACGCTTTTTTAACCTCACTTACGAACAGGTGAGGATTGATTCTGTATTACCTCGTTTCACCTACCGCCTTCCTTTGCAGGGAGATTATCGTGATTCTGTCTATCGTGTCAGCATCGTTTACCCCGAATTTGCAGCCATGCCACAACGTGATATCCTTCGATATCAACAACTTTCTCAGTCTACTTTGCCTGCAATGCCAGTCATTCAGCAGACGATTGTCATGAATCGGCGGCATCCCGAATTGCTCATCACATTCTTTCCATTAGTCAATCGCGATGGGAAATATCAGTTTTTAGCCAGTTTTATGCTGAAAATTGAAGCCTCAGCAGTGGCAAAAGCCAAGATGTTTCAACGACAGATGGTGACGCGTTCTGGCCCTGCTGAGCGCTATACAAGGCAGTCGGTATTGGCCAATGGCCGTTGGGTGAAGATACGTGTACCATCATCTGGTGTTTACGAACTCAGCGAATCACTGATTCGGAAGGCAGGTTTTACGGATATAAACAAGGTGCATGTCTATGGCTATGGAGGCAATTTGCAAAATGAAAAGCTTGTGGAGGCCGACCTCATACAAGGAGATGATCTCCACGAAAGCCCTCAAACAATAGTGAATGGCAAACATCTTTTCTATGCACGAGGGCCTGTTTCATGGACAGATAAAGCCGCTTTACGGCGCACTCGCAATCCATATTCCGACTATGGATACTACTTTCTCACACAGACGGAAGCCACTTCGTCGCCTGTTGACACAACAAACTTCTTACAAACTTTCTATCCTTCACCCGATGATTACCATTCCCTTTATGAGCGAGATGGCTTTGCTTGGTTTCAAGGCGGACGCAATTTATTTGATTCTGAGGCCATTATGGTGGGGAAAACAAAGGCATTGAAGCTCACAAAACCTCAAGTTTCAGGTGGTGGAAAGCTTTGTGTTGGAGTGAGCGCAGGGTCAAACAGTGAGGTGGAACTCTACATAGGAAGTCGTCTTTTGGGGCAACTCACCATACGATTAGGCGATTATGACAAGGGGAACTCACGTCGAGGAGCCTATCCTTTTGCGTCAGTTGATGAGCTTGATACACTGAAAATAAAGGTTGTTTCGGGTGGTCCCGTGCGGTTGGATGACGTTTCAATAACGTGGGATAACGCCCTTCCTGCACCATGGTTAGCAGCAAATAAGTTTGCCATTCCAGAGCTTGTAGGTGTTGTTCGCAATCAAAACAGACACGCAGATGACCAAGCTGACATGGTAATCATTGTGCCATCATCGGGAAAACTCACTGCAGAAGCAATGCGTTTGAAAGAATTTCATGAGAAGAATGATGGTCTTCGAGTTAATCTTGTGCCTGCAAACGAACTCTATAATGAGTTTTCAAGTGGTACGCCTGACGTCAATGCTTATCGCCGTTACCTGAAGATGCTCTATGATCGGGCGTTATCTTCCAACGATATGCCACGCTATTTGTTGCTCTTTGGGGATGGCATTTGGGACAATCGCCTATTGACCGACGCCACGAAAGGACTCAATCCAGATGATTATTTGTTGTGCTATGAGAGTGAGAACTCATTCAATGAAGTCGAATGTTACACTGATGATAACTTCGTTGGGCTATTAGATGACGGCGAGGGAGCAGACCTTTTGACACACGACCTGCCTGATATTGCGGTGGGACGCTTCCCTGTTTCTACCGCCGAAGAAGCCAAAGTGATGGTTGATAAAACGATAAATTACGCCGTAAACACTAACGCTGGAGCTTGGCAAAACACGCTAATGTTCATGGGAGATGACGGAAACGACAATGTATATATGGTTGATGCGAACGATGCCGCCGAGCAGATTGCGTCACAACTCCCAGGATATGTCGTCAAGAAAGTGATGTGGGATGCGTATAAACGAGAGACTTCTGCAACGGGAAATACCTATCCTGACGTGAGGAAAGCTATCATTCGACAACAAAATCAGGGTGCACTCGTGATGGATTATATAGGACATGGTTCTGAAATTCAAATCTCTCATGAAGGAGTTTTGAAGCTCAAGGACTTTGCATCTTTTACAAATCGCAACCTGCCGCTATGGATAACAGCCTCTTGTGACATAATGCCTTTCGATGGAACTGCCACAACTATCGGTGAGACGGCATTGCTTAATCCTCATGGAGGGGCTGTAGCTTGCTTTGGAACTACGCGTACTGTCTACACATATTACAACAAACCGATGAACATGGCCTATCTAAAGTATGTGATGGGAACGACAAATGGTCGTGCAAACACACTTGGAGAAGCCTCTCGTTTGGCGCAAGTGGAGATGATAACTACAGGTCAAGACCTCACATCTAATAAGTTTCAGTATGCTCTTCTCGGTGATCCTGCATTGCGATTAAACCAACCTAAGCCCATGGTTACTGTCGATTCAATCAATGGAATGGCTGTAAATGGAGCACAATTACCCGTCATAAAAGCTGGTGAAATCGTGCGAGTTGTGGGCCATGTCAACGTGGAAACACCTTACAATGGCATAGCAACGATGACGGTAAGAGACTCTCGTGAGCAAATCACTTGTAGGCGTAATGACCCTCAAGAGGCTGAAACGGCATTCCAATATTATGATCATCCGTCGACCATCTATGTGGGATCAGACAGTGTGAAGGCTGGAAAGTTCTGCTTTTCTTTTGCTGTTCCACGCGACATTAACTACACACAAGGCAATGGACTCATTAATATCTATGCCATTAACGATAGTCGTTCGCTTGCTGTTAACGGCTCGTGTGACCGCTTTTTGGTGGGAGGTACCTCGTCATTAGCAAGTGATTCCATTGGTCCTTCAGTCTTTTGTTATCTTAATTCGCCCTCGTTTGAGAATGGAGGAAACGTGAACAGCACGCCCTATTTCGTCGCTCAACTTCGTGATAAGGATGGAATTAACGTCTCAGGAAGCAGTATTGGACACAATCTTGAACTCATTATCGACGATGATATGAATAAAACCTATGTGCTGAATGATAACTTTCAATACGACTTTGGTAGCTATACAAGTGGTACAACCTATTATAATATACCCGAACTTGCACCAGGTAAGCACCGATTACAATTCAAAGCGTGGGATGTTTTGAATAATTCTTCGACCACATGGCTTGACTTTGAGGTCGTGAAGAACCTGACTCCAACGCTCTTTAGCGTAGCCGTTACAAAGAATCCAGCACAGACTGACACACAGTTTATCATCAATCACGACCGTGTTGGCAGTCAGATGGATGTTGAAATTGAAGTCTTTGATACCGCAGGCCGATTGCTTTGGCGTCATAAAGAGCAAGGCGTTTCTATGTCAAATGCCTATACTGTTGACTGGAATCTATGTACTGACGGCGGAGGAAGACTGCAAACAGGCGTCTATCTCTATCGTGTGAAAGTGTCGAGTGACGGAAGTAAGCAAGCAAGTAAAGCACAGAAACTCGTTGTTGTGAGCAATAATTAGGCATCACAAGCGTTAATTTAGCAGATAAAAAACAGAAAAAGACAAGATGAAGAAACTGACTTTTATTCTCCTACCAATGCTGATGATATCACTTTCTGCATCAGCCCAGGTGGACAAGAAAGACATATTCAATCCCGTTTACACAGCGGTTACCTCGCAAACTATTGCCCCTGATGCACGTGCAGCAGGCCTAAGTGACGTAGGAGTAGCTACAGATCCCGACGTAAACTCACAATACTGGAACCCTGCTAAGTATCCTTTTACGATTAGTAGAGCAGGAGTTTCCATCAGTTATACACCCTGGTTACGTCAAATAGTCAATGATATGTACATGGCAAATCTTGTCGGATATTATCGTATTGGGGATTATAGTGCGGTGTCAACTTCACTCCGTTACTTCAACATGGGAGAGGTTCCATTGAGCAGTTCGGTAGGAAGCAGCAACGACATGACAATTAATCCCTATGAGATGTCATTCGATGCAGCCTACTCTTTGATGCTAAGTGAGAAGTTTTCTATTGCTGCTGGTGTGAGATGGATATACTCAGATCTCACTTACGACTATTCTTCTGAGACCACACCAGGTAGTGCTTTCGCTGCAGATATAGCCGCTTATTATCAAAACTACATTAATATTGGCCAACGAGAGTGCCAACTTGGTGTCGGCTTAAACATCTCAAATATTGGTAGTAAGATTAACTTTGGGAGCGATGACAATAGTGAATTCATCCCAACGAATATGCGTTTGGGAGCTGCTCTGATGATTCCTGTTGACCAATTCAACCGCTTCACCATCGCTGTTGATGCCAATAAGTTGCTTGTTCCAACGCGACCCATTCAGAAAGAGAACGAAACTGACGAGGACTATAATGTGCGTTTGCAGAAAGACTACTATGATATTTCGAGCATAGGAGGCATATTTAAGAGCTTCGGTGATGCCCCTGGAGGCTTTAAAGAAGAGCTACAAGAGGTGAGTTGGAGCCTTGGTGGCGAGTATGTTTATAACGATAAGTTTGCTATTCGGGCTGGATATCACCATGAAAGTGAAACAAAAGGCAACCGAAAATACTTCACTGTAGGAGCTGGTTTCAAGATGAGTGCGTTCTCACTTGATGCGGGTTACGTTATTGCTACAGCCAAAAGTAACCCCCTTGACCAGACACTTCGCTTCACGCTTTCCTTTGATATGGATGGCTTAAAAGACCTTTTCAAGAAGTAGAAGGCTTGTAAGCATGATTTAATTCCACTTTAACATTGACAGAAAAAGAATGATTCGAGTAGGTATGGGCTTTGATGTCCACAAGTTAGTTGAAGGCCGTGACCTTTGGTTGGGTGGCATAAAAATAGACCATTCCATGGGATTGTTGGGCCATAGTGACGCAGATGTGCTGCTACATGCAGTCAGTGATGCTCTCCTTGGGGCTGCAAACATGCGGGATATTGGCTTTCATTTCCCCGACACCAGCGACAAAACACTCGACATGGACAGTAAGATTATCTTGAAACGTGTCGTGGAATTGATTGGCGAAAAGGGCTATCGTGTGGGCAATATTGACGCAACTATCTGCGCCGAACGCCCCAAAATCAATCCTCATGTGCCTGCAATGAAGGCATGCATGGCCTCAGTTATGGGCATAGATGAAGACCAAATATCCATCAAAGCCACGACAACTGAGCGTCTCGGATTTACGGGAAGAGAAGAAGGAATGTCTGCATACGCCGTCTGTTTGATTGAAAAATAGGAGCTGCTTTGCCTGTTTTCTTGCTTTATTCTCCAACAAATAGTAATGCCATTCCACTGCACCAATGAGCAGAATACAATGATTTGCCTGCATCAGAACCATAGTTTTATTCCACAACTACACACAAACCTTCAATAAATGAAAAGGATTTTTGGAATCTTTAAGATTAAAACCGAAGAGCGATGGCCAGCACTTGTCATGCTCGTTTATACGTTGTTGCTCAATGGTTTGGTGATTCATAAATACTTTAATAAGTTTTCTGAGCTTGCAACCAACTATCATGAAGTGTTTGTTCGCACGTTCCACATCTCGGGTTTCGATGCACTAAGCTATGAGGTTGTATCGAGTTGGGACACTGCTTACAATATTTATCGCCATCCGTTGCTGGCGTTCTTCATGTTCATTCCTAATCAAATCAATCAAGGTTTGATGCTACTCACGGGCTTAAACTGCACCCAATTTGTTATGGCGGCATTACTTGTGTGCTGTGGTTTCTATAGTTTCATCTTCCTTTATCGCATTCTTCGCGAAGTCATAGCATTGCCAAGATTCGATAGTTTGCTGCTCTCGGCCTTATTCTTCAGTTTTGGTTACATCATGGTCACCATCAGTGTACCCGACCATTTTGCACTTTCCATGTTGCTGTTACTATTGACACTCTATGTGGCAGGCAAGAAAATGAAGTGCAATCAGCCGTTTACAAAGTGGCAAACCATTGTGTTTTTCATCCTCACGGCAGGCATTTCATTAAACAATGGCATAAAGGTTTTCCTTGCAAACTGGTTCACAAATGGTCGTCGTTTCTGGCGTCCAGCCAATCTGTTGCTGGCTATTCTCTTGCCATCGGCTGTCATTTGGGGCTTTGCACGCATGGAATGGAACCACTATGAACTGCCTAATTTCGTGGCAAGACAACAGGCAAAAGCGGCTAAAGTGGAACGCGAGCACGCACAACTTGCACGTGCTTTCCGCGACACTACACAGCTGAAAGACTCTATTGCGATTGAAAAGGGCATCAAACTACTCATTAAACAGAAGGCAAGAGAGAAGTATATAGCCGACCATAAGCAACCATGGAACATGCATACTGGCAAGCCTTTGGCCAAAGGGGAGTTCAGTCAATGGACTGATATCACTACACCGCGCGTGCCAAGTATTATAGAAAATCTCTTCGGTGAAACCATTCAGTTACACCAAGACCATCTACTTCAGGACACATTACGCGCCCGTCCGCTCATTGTTCATTACAGATATGCCCTTAATTACATCGTTGAGGCGTTAGTTGTGCTGTTGTTTCTGGGTGGAATATGGTTTGGACGGCGTGCCCGTTTGATGTGGCTCGCCCTGTCGTTCTGGGCTTTCGACATGGCCATTCATGTCGTTCTCGGCTTTGGTTTGAATGAAGTCTACATCATGGGAGCGCATTGGCTCAGTCCGCTTCCCGTCATCATGGCCTATGGTTTCAGTGCATTTCAACGTCGAAGAGCAGCCCTCTACACCCTGCGTGCAATCACATTAGCCCTCTGTCTGTTCCTTTTCGCGTGGAATTTCATGCTATATTCTAACTATTTATGGGGCTAAAATAATAACACTTCCCCTCTTCTCATTATTTTTATTGCTATAAAGAATAATGTGATTCGCATGTTTCAACATCGTGAGTGTTATATGTTTCCACACCATATTTCACCAAATTATACTGAGGATTATATAGCACAACGCTGTAAACGTAGTATATTCTCTATATAATTTGCCATTAAATCATGCGTGAATTGCCGTAAACCAGGCTATGATATGAACATTTCAACGCCGTAGGTGTTGCGCTTTTGATAGCCCAGGGTTGCCAAACGATAGTGCAGGCAACCCTGGGTTAGGGTATGGTTGGTGTGGAACAACGCCGTAGGTGTTGAGCTTTTTCGGCGTAATCCGCCATAAAAGGTTTCATTGTTAGCGTGACTTCATAGAAAAAGCTCAACACCTATGGCGTTGAATCTCCTTGCGGATGCTCACCCGGGGTAGGCTCGTTCCTCGCCAACCCCGGGCTATCAAAAGAACAACTCGTACCGAGTTGCGTGGTGAGAACATTTATATTGCGAAATTCATCCATTGGGATAATAGCGCAATACCAACGCAGCTGCGAGATGAAACAATTGTGAGCATGGCGTGGTTGATAATTAAAGGTGAAATAATGTAAGGCAAATTGTCGCGCGAAATGATGGAGA
>NZ_AWGW01000026.1:0-126321 GCF_000477535.1 Segatella salivae F0493 | reverse complement strand
GAGTAGAGAGAGAGAGAGAGAGAGAGAGTAGCAAATTATTTGGAACTACCAAATAATTTGATGACTTTTTTGCAAAAAAGCCACTCTTTTTTTGAGCCATAAATCCACGCTCCAAACGAGCATTAGATTGCTGCAAAATAATATGATTCTCTGTTAATCTCAACTCCTTATTTGTTTAGAAACTGGCGCAAAGGTAGAATATTATTTCGAATTGACCAAAAAATTAAAGAAATAAAATCAAATGAAGCGCCATTTCATACAAAATCTTTTCTTATTTGAAGAAGAAAAATATCGGTTTACAAGAGGTCTGCGCACTAATGTTTTAATTGATAATAATACGCCCAATAGGTGTTGCCATAGGTATCGCGGATGGCTGCAATGCGCTGCCGAGCATCATTATATTGCTTTATCAATGTTTGGAAATCTGTGAAATCGGCTTCCATCACACTATTGTGATAAACAACATAGGGATTAGATCGCAAATGATTATAAAGCACAAGAGCCTCGCAATAATGTTTGGGCAGTGGTTTCTTGAGATCATAATACTTCCCAATTGCATGCACAAATGAATCTAAATTGCCGTCCATCAAATAAGCGCAAAGCTGATAATCATGCGCTGCCTTGGTTGCCAAATGATGCTGATGGATAAAGCGTAGATAGTGCATCGTACTCATTTTCTGTCGAAACATTCCGCCCAAATGCTGATATAAGGGAGCTTGTCCGCAAAGAAGATAATGCACATTGGGATTGCTTGGCAGCATAACGGCTGAACCTCCCACCAAAGCATATTCGAACAATCGCTCGGGAAGTTGCCCAGACAACGATAGCGCGTAGACACGAAGATTGGTTAAAGACGAATCTGTTTGCAACGCACGTGCATAAGTGGCTGTAGCTTTCTTATAATTCTGCGAGGCTATACATTGTTCAACATCCAAGCGCATGTGAAGCACGCGCTGATGATTTGCACCAAACATCACTAACATAAACAAAGCCGTCAGTCCGCAATAGTTTATCCACGACGTTCTACTGAAGAAACCAAATTCACCGTCAGAGGAATCATAATCTTGCAATTGACGCGCATAAAAGAGGGCAACAGCATCGAGAATGATAATCAACGGAGCTATCCACCACCATGGCCCGATTGTTATTCCGCTCGTATAGTTCCCGTCAACTGCGGTTAAAGTGGTGAGCAAAACCATTGAGGGAACATACGTCAGGATATGAAGACGACCATTCAAATGCGTGACAACATACAGCACGAGCTGCAATAACATCAGCAACGAAGTGATGATTATTGCCCCTATCAACCGATTGTAATGGGTCTGTCCGTTTGAAAGTATGTGTTGCATCATAGCCAACAGGTTATCTTGATAGCAAAACAGATAACTAAACGTGAAGACTACGAAGAACAAGGCACACTTTATTATATAAGGACGTGAGCCGTATGTTTTTGAAAAGAGTGGTGACATCTATTAATATTAATTCTTCTTTAGCACCAAAGCAGTGCGTGCCGGCAAATAGAGTTTCAGCCATTCTTTATGCTCATTGACATAAAGAGGGTCGTAGTTTGTCAGATGAGTTAAGGAATCATCATTGAAACCATTTCCTCCAAAGCATTTGTTGTCGCTGTCGAGCACTACATCATAACTACCAACGGGCACAAGAAAACCATAGTCTGTAAAAGAAGTTGTGGGTGAGAAATTGAAAACGAAAAGTAAATCTCCACGCATATAGGCCAAGACTTGGTCACCATCATTGTGCCAAATCTCACGTACCTCGGTGTTGATAAAGTTTCGTTCGCTCTTGATTACTTTCAACATTTCTCGATCAAAATCACCCAAAAAATGATAATCAAGTTCTTTATTGTCGACCAAATTCCATTGACGACGAGCATATTTATAGCTCCAGCCATTTCCTTCTCGTGGGAAATCAATCCATTCGGGATGGCCAAACTCATTTCCCATGAAGTTAAGATAGCCTCCGTTTATGGTGGAAGCGGTTACCAAACGAATCATCTTATGGAGTGCAATGCCTCGGAATGCAACGTCGTTTTCATCTCCAATCTTGAAATGCCAATACATATCAGCATCAATCAAACGGAAAATGAGCGTCTTATCCCCTACTAACGCCTGGTCGTGGCTCTCGCAATAAGAGATTGTTCTCTCATCTGCGCGCCGATTTTTAACCTCCCAGAAGATTGAACTTGGCTTCCAATTTTCATCCTTTTGCTCTTTAATGGTCTTAATCCAAAAGTCTGGAATATTCATCGCCATGCGGTAGTTGAAACCAAAACCGCCATCTTCAAACTTAGCAGCAAGGCCTGGCATACCACTAACTTCTTCTGCAATTGTAATCGCTTGGGGGTTTACTTCGTGAATAAGTTTATTGGCTAAAGTGAGATAACAAATGGCATTATCGTCTTCATGACCATTAAAATAATCACCATATCCACCGAAGGCTTCGCCCAATCCATGACTATAATAAAGCATTGAAGTAACTCCATCAAACCGGAAGCCATCAAAATGGAACTCGTTTAGCCAATATTTACAGTTAGAAAGCAGGAAGTGCATCACCTCATCTTTGCCATAATCAAAGCAAAGACTATCCCAAGCAGGATGTTCTCGACGTTCTCCGGGATAGAAATATTGATTAGGATCGCCTGCCAAATTCCCCAAACCTTCAACTTCATTCTTTACAGCATGCGAATGAACTATGTCCATAATGACTGCAATTCCTTTGGCATGGGCTTCATCAATCAGAGCTTTTAATTCTTCGGGAGTACCAAATCGGCTCGAAGGAGCAAAGAAAGAACTCACATGATAACCAAAAGAACCATAATAAGGATGTTCTTGTATCGCCATAATCTGAATGCAATTATAACCATCTTTTATGATTCGTGGCAACACATTTTCCTTAAATTCCGTATAGGTTCCAACCTTTTCTGCGTCTTGTCCCATACCAATATGGCACTCATAAATCAGCAATGGAGAGGTTTGAGGCTTGAATTTATCTTTTTTCCACTGATAGCTTTCTTTCGGATTCCATACTTGTGCAGAGAAGATTTTCGTCATTTCATCTTGTACAACGTGTGTAGCCCACGCGGGAATACGCTCACCTTCTCCCCCATTCCACTTCACATGCATCTTGTATAAATCACCATGATGCAAGGCTTTTTCGGGCAATCGGAGTTCCCAATTCCCAGTTCCTTCAATGCGCTTCGCAAGATATTTCTCTTCCTCCTGCCAGTTATTGAAGTCTCCTACCAAATAGATTGCAGTAGCATTTGGGGCCCATTCTCTGAAGACCCAACCGCGAGAAAGCTTATGAAGCCCATAGTAATTGTATCCATTTGCAAAGTCCGACAAACTCTTCTTGCCGTTATTTGTCAATTGTGACAATTTCCACAGCGCATGATCATGACGTCCTCGTATCGCATTTTCATAGGGTTCCAAAAAAGGATCTTTTTTAACAAGACCTATATGCTTTACAACTTTCTGTTCTTTTGTTGTTCTTTTAACTGCTCTTTTCGAGCTTCCCTTCTTTGTTTCCATAGCTAAATACAATTATTTTTCACCTTGAATATGGCTTTCTTAAAACTTTTTCCGTCGGCAATACATGGCGCATGACCATCTTGTGGAAAGAAAACGATAAACTGACCACGCTTCACTTTGACATAGTTTTGTGGCATAACACCTGGCACTTTAGCGATATCTCTTTCCACATCAAAGTCTACTTCGGGCAAATCTTCAACGGGACTATACTCAAAAATCTCATCAGAAGACAAAGGTATCTGAATGTCTATCATTTCTCGATGAAACTCTATCACAGCCTCATCCTTTTGTTTTCCCTTGCAAACCTCTATGTTTACAAACAAGTCATTCCCTTTTATCAGATGCTGTCCTTCGGCAAGTTGCATGAGATTATGGGTTTGTAGAAAAGCCTCTACATCACAAAACAAAGGGTTTAATGCCACATATTTGTGTAGATTTGCAATTTTATCAATGATCATTTTCGTTGAAATTAAATTCTAATCTTTAATCCTCAAAACGCCGACCTGATTCATATCGGCCTGAACGAGTAACGTTTCCATTTCGGTCTTTCTCTACAAATCGCCCATCACGACGGTCATCTACATAACTACCTTCAAAGCGATTGCCATCTTTGTCCTCTTCAATTGCAGGACCATTGCGCATACCTTTCTTATAACTTCCTTTGAAACGACTTCCATTTGCATAATGAATAATCACCTCACCATCTATCTTTCCATTCTTGAAATTGCCTTCAAAGGTGTCACCAGCTTTCTTTGTTAACTTCCCGTAACCATTCTGCAAATCATTCTTCCACTGCCCCACATAGACATCACCAGAACGCCATTCAAACGTGCCTTGACCGCTTTTGGCTCCTTCTTCAAAATGACCTGTATAGCGATCTCCGTTCACATACTTGAAGATTCCTTCTCCAGTACGTTCTCCTTGGACATAATCTCCCTCATAAACATCGCCATTTTGAAACTTATATATACCGCGTCCATTCTGTATATCATCAGCCCAGTTACCAACATATACGTCTCCATCGGCATACTTATTCGTCCCTTTGCCAGACCGTTGATTGTTCGCCCACATGCCATCATAGGTTGTTCCGTCGCCCCAATCAAAGAAACCACGCCCATTTTTCTGGTCATTTTTCCACTGACCATCATAATATGCACCACTGGAATAGGTGTATTTACCCTTTCCTTCGCGTTTATCTTGGGCCCAGTTGCCTTCATACTTATCACCATTATAGTAATACATCGTGCCCTGTCCTTGCTGATAATCACGAAACCAAAGTCCTACATATTTATTGTTATTGGCAAAGAAATAGGTTCCTCGGCCGTGTTGTTGGTCTTGAAACCATTGACCTTCATAGCGTTCTCCATCAGAAAATGAATAAGTTCCATATCCTTCACGCTTACCTTTGATGTATTCGCCTTCATAGGTATCGCCATTCTTAAATGTGGTATGCCCCTTTCCATTAGGCTTTCCATTCATCATTTGTCCCTTATATTGCCCGCCGTCATGCGTTGTACAAGAACCCAAGACTATCTTTTGTGCCGACAAAAACAGAGGCATAAGCAAAGCGTATGTGAATAATATAAGTTTTTTCACTGTATTTGCAATTATAGTTTCAAGGCCAAAGATAAGAAAATAATGGAACAAAACAAAATTAGTTAGCGTTTTTTATAGAACAATACAGATTATCATTAGGATGACTTCTCACGCCTTTTCGCATGATAAATCAATATAACCACAAAGTCACCGCAAAATAAAAACTATTACTATTCGTGCAATCTTGATTGACTTCAACCCAGAACAATAGTGAAAGAACCATGCGCTTTGATTATTTTAAGTCAAACCATCAAGCTTCATTTACCTAAAGAATAAGCCAAACTAATCCTATATATATAGGTATATAGAAACCAAGATGCCAAAACACACTGCGAGTTTAAGTATAAACAAGGGTAAGAACTATCTATTTTATCATCATCATTTGTAGGTAATTATCCATCTGAGCACATCCACTCATTATAGCATAAAACATTTATTATCAGCAATTTATATACCAACCTATATTTAAAAACTATTCCTTTATAGATTCTATCTGTTGCAATTTTCCTCCCCTTTCTATATCTTTGCAAAAGTAAAAGATTAAAAAACAGAGTTATTCTGTATATATTCAGTAATTAATTAAAAAAATTAAGACAATGAAAAATTTAGATTTCACAGGCTTAGATGCCAAGAAAGTAGAAAAGGTTGTAAAGGAATTAAATCAGTTGTTGGCTGATCTCCAAGTATATTATGCTAATCTTCGCGGTTTCCATTGGAACGTAAAGGGTGACAAGTTCTATCAACTCCACGAGTTTTATGAAAGTGAATACAATGAAGCTGCAGAGAAAGTAGACCAAGTTGCAGAGCGTTTGTTGCAGTTAGATGCACGTCCTGAGAACCGTTTCAGCGAATATCTCAAGATATCTCAACTGAAAGAAAATGGTTTTGAGCCAGAGAAGTTCGAAGGCTTGAAGTATATTCTCGACGTATATAAGCTTATCATTGCACAAGAACGCCGCGTTTTGGCAGCTGCACAAGAGGCTGACGACGAAGTAACTGTAGCCATGATAGATGACTATTTGACTGGTCAAGAGAAGAAAGTTTGGATGCTTGTTGCTACATTGAGCTAAACATCATCCTCCAAATACACAAGGCTTCCATGCTAATAAGGGCATGGGAGCCTTCTTTTTTATAAAGAAAAGTAAGTTCTTTTTATTCATCACACAATGTGATGCTACTTAAAAAGCACTTTGAAGCCCATTGGGGCATCCCGCAATTTGCGTCAAATAACCACATTATCTGCGTCATTTCATGCCATGAAATCATGCAAATTGCAATGCAATATGAGCCTTTTCACAATTGAATAAGCCATAGAGAAACATACCATTACTACCTTATTACCGAAAAACAGATGTATTTTTGAAATAAAATTAGTATGACAATATAAGATTTTTCATTATCTTTGCGAGAACAATAAACATTAAACACAAATGAAATTTATTGGATTAATCCCAGCCCGTTATGGCTCCTCACGCTTCCCGGGCAAACCTTTAGCGTTGTTGGCAGGTAAGCCTGTCATTCAGCATGTATACGAACAAGCAAATAAAGTGCTTGATGCCGTCTTCGTAGCAACAGATGATGAGCGCATATATAATAAGGTATTAGCGTTTGGAGGCAAGGCAGTGATGACCTCAACAGAACATCACAGCGGCACAGACCGCATCGAAGAAGCATTCGAAAAGATTGGAGGCGACTTTGATGTTGTAGTGAATATTCAGGGAGATGAACCTTTTATAGCACAAAGTCAAATAGAAACCTTGTGCCATTGTTTTGATGATGACCACACACAGATAGCCACTTTAGGAAAGCCTTTCGATGATATGGAAGCCGTTGAGAACCCAAATTCCCCGAAGATTGTTGTCGACAATCGCGGCTATGCCATGTATTTCAGCCGAAGCATCATCCCTTTTGTACGCAGTGTTGACAAGCAAAACTGGTTGGAAAACTACCCATTTTTGAAACATTTGGGCATCTATGCTTATCGCAAAGACGTATTAAGAGAGATTACAAAACTACCACAATCTTCTCTCGAATTGGCCGAAAGTCTCGAACAACTGCGTTGGTTGCAGAATGGATATCGCGTGAAAGTAGGCATCACGAATGTCGAAACAGTTGGTATCGACACTCCCGAAGACCTACAACGTGCCAAAGATTTTATTCGTAATCGTCAATAACATTGTTCATAAAGTCCATTGCTGGTTTGGCTGTCTTAAAGATATCAACAATCTCTTTGAGCCAGCCATCGCCATCAAAAAAGTCATCTGGAACGGCATGCCAGCAGCAATAATCCTTCATTCGCAAGTATTTCACAAACTCATAATCACGTGGAAAGCCCTTAGGAACAGTCTTTAAGCACTCCAATCCAAAGCCTTTTCCACATGGATCGCCCCATTTTCCGTCGTTAGGATAGCCAAAAAGTTTGATGAACTTCCCGTTTTCAACACATTTTCTCCATTCATCAATATTCCCCATAATCTCATTTCGGCAAGCCGTTAGGATGTTGGTAGGCAACCAATAGCTACCAACACCGAGCATACACTGGCCCGGTTGCAAATGGAGATAATAGCCTCCACGCAACGATTTCTTGCCATGCGCACAGATATAAGCACCAAGATGGTCTTTATAAGGGCGCTTATCTTCACTGAAACGCGTATCACGATTGAAACGATAGCAAGCATCTTTGGGAGTGATATGCGAGATAGAAGCATCAAACTGCGCAATCGTTGCAACAGCTTGTGTCACTCCTTCCTCAAAATTCTGCCTGCAAACATTATACTCTTGTTTATGTTCCTGAAACCAATATCTATTGTTATTGGCTGATAAATCACGTAAATAACGCAATATTCTTTTTGCATCCATAGCCTTTTCTCATTTATTTTTTGCAAAGATACTATATTTTTTATACTTTTGTTGCATGACAAGAAAAGAAAGATTTGACTATATTCTAAATTATTTTCGACAGAAACAAGGTCCTGTAACTACGGAACTTGACTTTGGAAGTGCATTCCAATTGATTGTTGCAACATTGCTAAGTGCACAATGTACAGATAAGCGTATCAACATGATTACCCCCGAATTGTTTCGCCATTACCCAACCGCAGAGGCTATGGCAAAGGCAAACTGGGAGGACATCTTTGAGCTAATAAAGAGTGTGAGCTATCCCAATGCAAAGGCACATCATTTGAGTGAGATGTCAAAGATACTGGTAGAGCAATTCAATGGCAAGGTTCCTGATAACACAGAAGAGTTAACTCAGCTTCCTGGCGTAGGCAGAAAAACAGCAAATGTCGTTCAATCGGTATGGTTTGGAAAGCCTACCTTAGCAGTAGATACGCATGTATATCGCGTTAGTCACCGCCTAAGCTTGGTTCCAGAAGCTGCAAATACTCCCCTAAAAGTAGAGTTGGAACTCTTAAAACACATTCCTGAAGCTGATGTAAGTAATGCACATCATTGGCTGTTACTGCACGGAAGATATGTTTGCAAGAGCCAAAAACCGCAATGTGATGATTGTCCTTTTAATACAATCTGCCCCACTGGTATCAATTTATTAAAAGGAAAGACAACATCTAAGCAACCGAAATTAAAGGCAAAAAAAGAATAATCAAACGAACAACCCATAGAAAAGCCTCACTTTCAAAGCACTTTATAAGAACTATTGAAAGTGAGGCTATTTCTTTGTTTGCTATTTATTAGAACTTATTCTTGTGGAATATTCTTAAGGATTTCAAGCAAATGCTCCCACACCATCTGTACTGTTGGGATGTGCAAACATTCATCTGGTGTATGAACATTACGCAAAGTAGGACCAAAGCTAACCATATCTAACTCGGGATATTTCTCAGAAAAGAGACCACATTCAAGCCCCGCATGAATTCCTTTCACGGTGGGTTCTTTCTCAAACAGCTTCTTATAAGCGTCTACTGTAAGCTTAACGAGCTTGCTGTTTGGGTTCATCTTCCAAGCAGGATAGCCGTCATTCTGAACCACTTTGCCTCCACTCAGTTCGAAAACTGCCTTTACGGTATTGGCCATATTCTTAAGATTGCTCATTACATTGCTTCGTTGACTGGCAACAATCACAATCTTTTCAGCCTCACTTTGAATGCTTGCAACATTACTTGAGGTTTCAACCATGTAGGCAATAGCTTCATCTTGACATGTTGTAAGCGGACCATTGTCTAACGCTTGCATAGACAAGATGAGCCCATGTGATACATTCTGTGGAATAACTTGCTGACGCTCAACACTTTGAATAGCCCAATGCATCGTAGGATCTGTTACATGGAACTCATCTTCTACACCTACTGTAAACACATTCCAATCAGCCATTACCTCTTCCTTACGGTCATTTGGCACTGCGAATATAATCTTTCCATCGCGTGGGATGGCGTTATGCATCTTGCCAGAGTTCCATTGTGACAAGCGAAAATCCATCTTTTCTTGCTCCAAATAAAGGAAACGAGCCATGATTTTAATTGCATTTGCGCGCTTCTTATTTATGTCATCGCCTGAATGTCCGCCGTTAAGACCTTTCAAAGAGGCTTGCATAAAGAAATAATCTGCTGGTGCTTCCTCACGTTTGAACTCGTAAGTAACAGTTGTATTGATACCTCCTGCACAAGAAATAAATATCTGTCCCTCGTCTTCTGAATCGAGATTGATAAGATATTTGCCAGTCATGAAACCCGGTTTCATACCAAACGCTCCTGTCAAACCAGTCTCTTCATCACGTGTGAACACACATTCTATAGGACCATGTTCTATATCATTGCTATCAAGAATAGCCAATTCAATTGCACAACCGATACCATCGTCTGCGCCAAGTGTAGTTCCTTTCGCACGCAACCATTCGCCATCGACGTAGGTTTGAATAGCATCTGTGTGGAAATCAAAGTCTACATCCACCAACTTATCACATACCATGTCCATGTGACTCTGTAGGATTGTCGTTGCCAAATGCTCCAAACCTTTGGTCGCCGGCTTACGAATAATCACATTACCAGTTTCATCTTCCTTTACTTCGAGATGGCGATCGGCAGCAAACTTCTTAAGATATGCTGCCATTTTCTCTTCATGTTTGGAAGGACGTGGAATCTTGTTAATCTCTGCAAACTGCTCAAACACGCGAGCAGGTCTTAGTTCTACATTACTCATTTTTTATATCTTTTTACTTTGTTTTATTTTGTTCTTTTATCGATTTATATTACCTTTGCCCATATTTAATTGCTTAAAGGTACACTGCAAAAGTAATAAAAATGATCAAGACAATAGTATTGAGCGTGTTAATAATTGCTATATCCGTTGCGTTATTATGCATAAAGATTATCTTTCTAAAAGGAGGAAAGTTCACTTCTCAGCATATTCACGACAATGCTGCATTGAGAAAGCAGGGTATTCATTGTGTCATTGATCAAGACAAAGAGGCAAGAAAGAGTAATAAAGCATTCTAAATATTGTATAAAATCAAAAATAACATAAAAGAAATGAACAAGAAAAACATTCTAAAAACAATGGTTTTAGCTGCAATTACAACAGTAGCTATGACCAGTTGTAATCAGTCTGCACCAAAAGTAGACGAGAAATCTGATGCCGCTCAACCGACACCAAAAGGTTTAAAGATTGCTTACGTTGAGGTAGATAGTATCATGAGCCAGTATCAATTCTGCAAAGATTACTCTCTTTTGCTTCAAAAGAAGGGACAAAACATCCAGAATACCTTGGCCGCTAAACAGCAACAACTGCAAGCTGCGGCTGCAAACTTCCAGCAAAAGGTACAACAAAACGCTTACACTCGTGAGCAAGCAGAAGCTATTAACGCTAATCTTCAGAAGCAAAACACTGATTTACAGGCACTCAATCAACGCTTAACAAACGAGTTCCAGACTGAAACGGAGAAATACAACAACGCTCTTCGTGACAGCATTCAGCACTATTTGAAGGTTTATAACAAGGATAAACACTATAGTTTAATCCTTAGCAAAGCTGGGGATAACCTGCTTTATGCTGATAAGTCTTTTGATATCACCAACGAAATTATTGCTGGTTTGAACAAGGCCTATAAGCCTTCAGAGAAAATGAAGGCTGCTATGCCAACGAAAAAATAAAGTATTTGCTTCCTAAATCTCATTATATAAAAGGGTGAGTACTATGTAATAGTATTGTCAACCTGCATATAAGAGAGGATAAATCCATTAAAAGAGTCTCTTTTCTTCATTCGAACAACGAAGAAAGGAGACTCTTTTCGTTTTCTTAAAATAAAGGAAGTAAAACGCAAATCATATATAATAAAATTTATATCTTTGTAAAAACAATCTATAAAAGAAGTTATGGAAGAGCCTAAATTCATTATTACAAGGAAACCAACAAAGGAGGATTTCATCCAATTTAACCGCGTTATTAGCGACAAAGAGTTTCATTTCAAACGCTCAGTCACTATTGTTAGCATTGTAATTTTTGTTATATGGACCGATGTTCTCTTATCTATACATCTACAAAGTAAGGTGCTAACGGCTGCCTTATTCCTTCTAAACATCCTCATGATTGTCTTTTATAACTGGAACGTTAGAAAGCGAAGAGACCGCAAGGCAAGTAAACTTTATGATCAAAACAAGATGTTTAATAGTCTGAGTCAAATCAAACTATCATTATTTGACGACCATATTGAAACTCACACGGACTTAGAACAGGGCAATATTCCCTATGACAAACTCTATAAAATCATAGAGACCCCAACACATTTCTATTTCATGTACGCTAAAAACCAAGGTATTATTATTGCTAAAGAGGGTGAAGCCATGACCGACTTTGTCCTTAAACTGAAAGAGAAATACAAGTTATGAAGACATTTTCTATCCTTTTTGCTGCGCTGACTTTACTCATTTCAGCTGCCTGTTCTACAACAGAAAAGAAAGTTATCAATGCTCATCAACTTCTTGGAAAATGGGAAAGTGTCAGTAAGAAACCTTTGAACATGGCACAAACACTCACCATTTCGAAGGCTGAAGTCTATTATGACCCAGCAATAGGAGACACGGTTATGTACTTCGATAGCTACAAAATCAATCATGATAGCCTACGACTTAACTATCAGAAGTCTAAGAATTATGAATGTGTTATCCGTTCTTTAAATGATAGTTCCCTTGAAATCACGGGACTTCCCTTTAGAGAAAAGGAAAAGATTCAATTCATTAAGTCGCTCGTTGACACCACACAACTCCACGGAATATGGCTCAGTAACATTAAAGAAGGCACACTTCACAAACTTGTATTGAACATTTCAGAGCATGATATTGCTTATTCTTGGAGAGAATTTGGGTTCATTTCCTGTTTCACTCCTTATGCTTTATGTGATGACACGCTGAAAATAAAGACTGAAAATAACAAAAATCAAAAGATTGTTATACGTAAGTTGAATCACAATCAGCTTGTGCTTTCTGCATTTCCTGGCATGAAAACAGCACCTGTTTCCTTTACGAAATTACAACCACAACAATTAGATATCATCCTTAATACTGACAGTTTAAGTATCAAAAGCCCTGACAAAATAACCTTTACCATTACAAAAGAACAGATGCTTGAAGCCAGAACAATTCTCGAAAACTTTATGGATACAACACAATATAGGCAGAATATGCAGCAATTACTTGTCAAACAATATGGTAAACAAGCAAATAATAGGCCTTATAGTTTAGGCCCTTCACCTCTCCCCTTCAATCAATATTATCGTCAATATATAGGAGAAAAAGAAGAAGGACATATTTATATATCTGTTAATCTCTTAGGAATAGATATGACAAACTATAACGATAAGTTACTATTCAAAGACTGGATAAGAGTACATGACGGTGGAATCTACTTTGGAACAGCCAGAATAGACCTCACCAACAGAGAGGTTATCGCGTTTGATTTACATGGCGATGCTTAATCATATCACGCAATATAAATTATTATTTCATGGAAAAAGAAACCTATACTCCACGACATATCATCAGAAATCTTGTGTTGGCAAATCTATTTATCTATCTTTTGATGGTAGCTTGTAACCAGATTCAAATGATAATATGGTTCTTTAGTGATGAGAATTCTATCCTGTTCGGTATGGATTTACTCTCTTATACGCTTTCGTTTGCACTTGCTTATCCCGTCGGAGCAGCTATTTCATGGATATTCTTCAATATAGATTCATGGATAAAAATGGCTATATTGCAAGTTTTTATCAGTAATCTCATTGTGTTTGCAATATGTTTTCTGCCTTCAATGGACTTTGATCTGTTTACCCTTATACTGCTTACCATATACTTTATCTTTGGTGGTCTCTGCTCAATCTTTGTCATATTCATTTGCTGTTATATACTCAGGAAATCATTCGAAGATTGATTTGAGCGAGGAGAAGTTGGCAACATGTCAGATAAATCTATTTGTAATGCTTGATATATTCAGTGAAAATTCATTACCTTTGCACCCACTAACTCTCAAAAAACAATAGAAAACTATGAATAACTGGATAAAGATTGCACTGCTTGTTGCCTTTCATGGTCTTATGATGACAGATTATTATTATTGGGATAAGGCACGAATTGCACTGACAACCTTCAAAGTTTACAATACCCACATGCCTGCATTTCAGCAGTTTGCACTAAGCCAACTCGACACCTTGGGCTACGTATTGATAGCCAACGTGACAATGATTGCCCTATTGGTGGTGTGGATTTGTTTCAGCAAAAAGCGCAATACAAAAACCTCTTGAGTCTTAAACAGCGTTTAATTAAATTGCATCCTGTACGTATAAACATATAATTGCAGGGCCATTATCACAAACTTT
This sequence comes from Segatella salivae F0493, assembly GCF_000477535.1. Lineage (NCBI taxonomy): Bacteria > Pseudomonadati > Bacteroidota > Bacteroidia > Bacteroidales > Prevotellaceae > Segatella > Segatella salivae. The sequence continues at coordinate 112,350 of NZ_AWGW01000026.1, read as the reverse complement.
ATTACGCTATATAACTTTATGCGCCACACAATATTTTAGGGAGAAACGCATAAAGTATTTTTCTTTTCTACCCAAGCCGTAACACATTGATTTACATTCCGCTACATCTTAAAACACAAGATGCCTCGAAACACAATATCATTCCTATCTTTTTACTGCGTAAAGTGACTGCTTTTGTCTTATGAAATGCACTATTTTATTTTGCAAAAGCATTGATTTCAAGTTGCCTATTGCCTATAAGCATAAAAAAGCCTCATTGCAAGAGCAATGAGGTTTGCGGTGCGTACGAGACTCGAACTCGTGACCTCCTGCGTGACAGGCAGGCATTCTAACCAACTGAACTAACGCACCAAGGTGCTAATTCAACAAGGATGATGGCGGTGCGTACGAGACTCGAACTCGTGACCTCCTGCGTGACAGGCAGGCATTCTAACCAACTGAACTAACGCACCATGGCACCTTGTTCTGAATTGCGTGTGCAAAGGTAAGGATAAATTTTTATTCTTGCAAACCTTTCTACACCTTTTTTACAAAAAATATTGTAGCAATTGTGCATCAACGAAACAATTATCTTCGCGCAACCAGTCTTTCATTGTCGTGTATTCCCTGAAACCCAACGATTTAAGTAGGTTCAAAGAAGGTTGATTATTGACGGAGACAATGGCATAAACTTGATGAAGATGGACCACTTTTCGTGCATAATCCAAGATGAGTTTCATTGCCTCTGTGGCATAACCACGCCGGCGATGCTTCATTTGAAGAATGATTCCGACCTCTGCTCTGCTGTGTTGTGGATCAAAATCTACCAAATCTATCAGTCCAACACTATTCCCTTTTTTATCTTCAATGATAAGTCTGAGCTGACGATCTGCATAGATATCTCCCGTCGCATGAGCAATATAATCATGTAAAAGATAACGCGAATAGGGCACGTTTACAGCCCCAACATGCCATGTTTCAATATCATTCTCAATCTCATAAAGCAGGTCTAAGTCTTCAGGCTCCATGGCTCTGAGTCTCACTTTGTTACTTTCCATATATGACTTTATCTTCAGTGATTAATATTTTTGATGAATATGTTCCCATAGAATAGCCTTCATTTGCACGCGAAGCCATATCATTCAACACAAAAGTATAGTCGAAAACGTCCATATCATAAACGAGATAAGTAAGTGAAAATTCCTTCTTTTCTGGAATAACAGGTATGTTTGTTGGACTGCCTTCTATGAAAAGAGCAGACAAATCATAATCCTTAGCAATCTTTTGGCAGTCATCAAGCATCGTTTTTTGACCGATAAAGACATAACACGAACGGCGTTTCTTCTGCTGAAATGATATGCCAAAAGAACACAAAAGCTTATGAACAGTCTGGCGAACAACAACCATTAAGGCTTTAAAAACAATGGCTATTTTCAAGAAATAGGCTGCAAACGAAACGACACCATAATGCTTTCGGATATAGATAAGCATGGCTTTATAAAACCGATGCACATAGCGATAGGAAGTCATTGCAGTGCTTTCGCCTTTATAATGCAGTATTTTTAGTGGCAAATACCAATTCTCCCACCCTTTCAAAAGCAACTGACAACTGAGTTCTATGTCTTCTCCATACATGAAATAATCGTCATCCAACATCCCCACTTGTAACAAAGCTTCACGCCGAAGAAAACAAAAGGCCCCACTGACGACCTCAATTTGGTGAGGCATATCCCACGAAATACCTCCCATATAGTAATGCGCTAACCTCTTATTATTAGGGAACAACCTGCTAAGCCCACTCATTTTATAAAGCGCAGTCATGGGAGTAGGCAGTCCACGTCGACTCTCTTTGGCACAACTTCCGTCTGCTTTGAGCATGCAAACTCCTGCAGCTCCCGCCTTGGGATGACGCTCCATGAAAGATAAAACGGCTTTCAACACACCCTCACCCACTATTGTATCGGGATTCAATAAAAGCACATATTCTCCCCGACTCTGCTCAATTGCAATGTTATTTGCACGTGCAAAACCCATGTTTTCACGATTTTCAATGTAACGAACTGAAGGAAAATGCGCCTTCAAATAAGTGATACTATCGTCTGAGGAGTGGTTATCAACAACAAGAATCTCGGCATTCAACCCCTCCAAAGCACGACAAAGTGAATGGAGACATTGTGCTAAATAGTACTTCACATTATAGTTAACGATTATTACCGAGAGCTGAATCACGCGTCACAAAGGCTGAAAACTTAGGATTGAATGATCGTATTGTATTCCTGTTCACAACGTTCTTGCGTAGGAAAAATAAAGAGAGTAGACAGAAAAAGGATAATGGCCATATAGCCAAAAGCAACATTCATGAAGACATAATAAAGCACAGCATTAACCAACATCGGCATAAGCAGCATTTCAAGTCTCACTAATGAATAAGCAAAAAACGTATTCAAAAGTGGGGTTTTATCGTCTTTTATGGCTTGACGAATGGCTCCAAACTTAAACAATCGTAAGGAAACAGGAATAAAACAAATGGTAATAACCTCCATTATTGAGGCAGAAAGAAAGTCAGAATTAGTGCTTTCATGTGCTGTTCCAACGATATTAAACACGTCGTTTTCATTGAGAACAATCCACAATAAGACTATAATGAGGTTAAGAAAATAATTAATTTGGAGTATCTTTTGTATGCGTTTCATCGTTTAATAAGTACTGTTCATTGTTTAAAAGGAGTTCGATTGATGATTGAACGACCAAGCGTCACCTCATCAGTATACTCTAACTCGTCGCCAACAGAAATGCCTCGAGCAATCACACTGATAGCAACATCGAAATCAGCAAGCTTTCGTGAGATAAAGAAATTTGTCGTATCACCTTCCATTGTAGAACTCAATGCAAGAATAACTTCCTTTATTTTGCCCGTCTTTACACGTTCTACAAGTGATGAAATCTCTATATCGTTCGGCCCAATACCATCCATCGGCGAGATAATTCCGCCCAACACATGGTATAACCCATTATATTGCTGGGTCTTTTCTATGGCCATTACGTCTTGAATATTCTCCACTACACAGATTGTTGTGGCGTCTCTTCTAACATCAGAACATATCGGACAGACATCCGTATCACTGATATTATGACACACTTTGCAGTATTTCACCTCGTGTTTGAGTGTAGTGATAGCCTCACTAAAGGCATCTACTTCTTCATTTTCACGTCGAAGCATATACAATACAAGGCGCAATGCTGACTTGCGCCCTATACCTGGTAGCTTGGAAAACTCGCTTACAGCCTTCTCTAAGAGTGAAGAAGGGTATTTATCTGACATAGATCTTAGAGATAAACGCCTATACCCACCTTCAAACCAATTGTAGAATACTGGCTGTGATCCTTGATACTTTGATCATAGTAGATAGCCGGCTCAAGGGTAACTGTATGACTTAAGAAGAAAGCATAACCCACTTCTACACCCGGCATAAAGTCATTATATCCCTTAGAATGAATGTATTTAGCATTTACTCCGAGGTAGATTCCATTCTGTTCGATATAATATCGTCCGCCAACACCTAATGAAAAGCTGTTTGGAGTCACATGACTTGAGCTTGTCTGTATACCCGCATTGCCTAATAACATCAATTCATCGGCTACCATATATCCTAACTTTGCCTGAACACCAAGATTCAGTTCATTAGCTCCATTGTAGCTTAAATTCAAACCAGTCAATGATGCTCCTGCATAAAGCTTACCTTCTTCAAACTGTGCATTGGCTGAGATTGTCATCAGTAATGCCGTGAACAATAAAATAATTTTCTTTTTCATAATTCTTCTTTTCCTTATAAAACTCTAATTGTTTGATTCAAATAATATGGAGTAATAGTGCAAATTTAATGATTTTATCACATCCAACAAAATTTTGTTTGATTTTATTTATAGACAAAGAACGTCCCCCCGTCACTGCAAGCATACTTTCGAAGCAACGCTTGTACATACAAAGCAGTAGACCAAACAGCATCTTCATTGCCATCATATCCATTGACAAGCACCAAGAGATGCGTCGTTTGAGCTGTTATTTTCGTGCGTTCATGGTCACTCGTTGGCGTTCCAATACCCCCTATTTTATCGCGATATACAGGCAAACCTTCAATATTCAATGGGCCACGCCCTATTCCTTCATAAGGTTCTTCAGCTCTACCGATGCCCAAAGTCAATTGATTTCCCACAATCTTATCTGCATCAAAACCACCTAAACTATACCCAAAGGCGATTGAAGCCAAGTTGATTAAGTCTACCAAAGTATCTATTTGATAGAGTTTTTTGCCTTGTAACATTCTACGAATCAAGGCTTCTGCGGCAGGACGATAACGCGAAGGATCTTTTCCACAAGCCCGATAAACGCGACGGGTTGCTGCAATTCCACTAATATCTTTTAGTGTTTCTGTGGTCAGTTCATTGCGAAACTGTTCACCCTTTGCATGGATTTCTTCCCACAATTCACTGCAAAAAGAAGAGTTTTCAACCTTAGCCTCCACACAAGCTCCTACGAAATGAGGACAAACTTGCTCTATTTCTTTACTTACAATAACTTCCATAATGACTACAAATGTAGGTAAAAAAATCAAGAAACGCGGACTTTCATTTCGCAAAACAAATCAAAAGTGCTATAAACCCTTAAACCTTATCGGGAAAACAAACCTACAACGAACAGGACGTCCGCCCTTGATAGCAGGCTTAAATCGTGGAAACTGTCGCCAAACTTTTAGGGCTTCATTCTCAAATGCGGTATCCGTTCGGTGGACAAATTGGGGACATGAGAGGGTCCCATCAGTCTCAACAATAAACTTTATCACCACTCTCCAATTGCCAGTACACTCTACTACTGTTGTCGGCCATTTCAAATGTTCAGCTATAAACTTAAACATTGCCTGCTGACCTCCTGGAAATTCGGGCATTGTATCACAGAATTCATAAATCGGTCCTTTTGTTTTCGTCGCATGAACACAAACAAACTTTTTCTCTTGTCCTATGGCAAAACCTTGCAAAGACAATAAGACGAGTGCTAAACACAATACCAATCGTTGTTTCATAAGCTTACTATACTAAAACCGTTGAACCTCACCGATGAAGCAGATTGCACCAAATCGATTGGTCACTACATAAAGAAATGGATGGTCACAGCGTACGAACCTTCTCTGGATTTCTTTCTTCTTAGGCTCTTCTGTAGCACAAAGTACAGCTACTTCCATCGTTGTTTTGGCCTCAGCTTCAGTGCGTTGCTCGTTAAAATCAATTTGAACCTCCTGCTTAACTCCTGAAACATACGCCTGTCCTAAAGTCATTTTTGAAAGGTTTGCAAGTTGCATGTCAAAGGCATCCCTAACACCTAAGTTCTTCAACACACTTATCATGTCGTTCTTCTTGGCTGTACTAAGGCGTGGAAACCATAGACTTACATCGGCCATTTGCATCTGTTTAAGCGTTTGTTGCCATGTAGTCACATCCAACTTTGACACAATCGGTTCTAACTTTTCTCCTGTTTTAGGCAATAATACATAAAGATTAAAGCCACCATTATATGGTATTTTTACCAATTGATAATCATTTGTTTCGGCATAATCTAACTTAAACCGTCCACTCATCAGCGGTACTTTCTGCTGCTTTCCCTCGGCTGTTGTGAACAAACTTACTTGAGTTTGCGATGAATCAAAAGCCTCTTTCCACACTCCATCAAATCGTAATGTGTTACTAAGGATAATCTTTTGTGCCTCATTTCCCTCTTCTATCGCAGCAAAATAACTTTCTTTCATGCGCTCTTCAAAGGCTGGTAGCAAGCTAATTCCACGACCAACATCAACCCTATTGTCGACAATCAGCGTTGTTACTTTATCATTTTGCGCCTTCGCTTGCCCGTCTTTTGTTGCCGCATCAACCAATAACATCTTGCGACATAAACGATCTGCCAATATGTCCCGACCCAAGAAACGATTTATTTGCCGTTGTGTCGCCCCATCAGCACCAGCATTGAGCATATTCAAAGTATAGCAAAGCCCAAGTGGAGAGACCAATAAGTTGTCATGATTCTTTTGCATCTCATGAACCAAACGAAAGGCCACGCCATTCACCATGCTGTCAACTTCAGCACGTTCTGCATCATTCAGTTTCACCTGCCCATACTTTCCTTTAGCCTTATCCTGTAAACTCGCAGACTTACAAGCAGTTAACAATAAAGCAAAAGCAATGATATACCATTTAATTTTCCTCATAATTTGTCTATATTCAGATATTCTTTTCACCATTGATTATGCCACAAAGATACGTGATTTTCAAATAGATTATTCACTAAGTCCTTTATTTTTTTTCTAAAAATACCTAAACAAGAATCACGAACACAAAAAGAATGTTGTATAAATGATTAGAGAAACCAGATTAAACCAGCAAATTAAGACTACAAAAACAAGCCTTTTTAAGCTGTAAACTGCATCATTTTGCAATGCGAAATGGCGTAGTTTACAGCTTAAAACGACGGAGATTACCTTATGTTTTGCCCCATATCGTTTTACGCATGATTGGCATCACTACAATGAAGGCTATTTCTTTTCATATCGTGCGCCATGAGATGATAGCGTTAGGTGATATTAAACCGCTCACTGAAAGCACACCTTCATAAAGAATTATCTATTTTTCCGATAGCTCAATACTGCCCAAGTATCTGCAAAAACAGATAAGAGAGTGAGCCCAAGCAACTGTGGAAGAATACTCATAAAACCTCCCCCACGCACATAAATCGTTCGAACACCATCAATAAAATAGGCAACTGGATTGATATAAGTAGTCAAATAAGCCCAGTGAGGCATAGAACGTGCGGGCGTAAGTAAGCCACTCATCAACAGACATATCAACAAAAAGAACCATAAAACGAACATGGCTTGCTGCATAGTATCGTTATAATTGGAAATGACCAACCCCAAACCACTGAAACAAAAAGATAAAAGCAGGGCAAGAAGATACACCCAAAACAAGCTTCCTACACACGAAAAACCATATAAAAACCTTGTAAGGACAATACAAATCGTCATGACCAACATGCCAAGTAGCCAATAAGGGATGAGCTTTGCCATGATAAACGTAAACTTACTCACAGGAGTTACGTTGATAGCTTCAATCGTTCCAGCCTCCTTTTCGGCTACAATGTTCAGGGCAGGTAAGGCTCCACAGATAACCATTAGCAAGATTCCAAAGAGTGAAGGAATCATGAATCGCTTACTATCTAAGTGCTTATTATATAAATATAAGGTTGAAACACGCTGACTTAAGGTGGTAAGCAGTCCTTCTGGAGCAACAGATGCGGTCACTATCTGATTCATATATGAAGCGCCCAACATGCCTTTCGACCCATTAACAGCATTTACCGCAATCTGTATTTGAGGGTGCTCGCCCCGCGTTTTATTACGTTCGAAGTGCGCAGGAACCTCTACTATCACGTCTGCTTCACATTGTTCTACGGCACTTAAAGCATCAGTATACGAAGCGTTCTGCCCCTTAAAGACGAAATAATGGCTTGCCTCTATGCGATGAACCAATTGTTGTGAAAGTGTAGAATGGTCGTTATCTACCACCACAACCGCTACGTTTTTCACGTCCATACGCATCACCCAAGGGAATACACACATAACAGCCACAGGATAAACCAACGCCAACACTTTCAGAAAGTGATTGCGGTTCATCTGTAAGAACTCTTTTTTTATGAGATAAAGAATAAGCATACTACCCCAATCTTTTATTAAATTTCAACAACGCTACCGTCAAAAAGAGCGTCGTCATGCCTAAAAGGGTGATGATTTCTGGCAAAACATATTGAAACGATACACCCATAATGAGTAATTTTCTCATTGCAGAGATATAATAACGCGGTGGAATCAGTGCCGCAACCCATTGCAAAACATGAGGCATACTCTCGATAGGAAACATCATGCCGCTTAGCATAGTGCAAGGCATTAACAACATAACGGCCGACATTAATAAGGCTGCCATCTGTGTCTTTGCTATCGTACTGATGAGCAATCCCAGGGATAAAGCCATGAATATATATATCGTTGAGACAAGTAAAATGAGCCAAAGACTGCCAGCAATTGGTACAAACAACACGTAACGTGACATGAGAAGAATCGCTAAAAGCACGACAAATGCCAACACAAGATAAGGTACTGCTTTCGCCAATATGATTAGAAACGGGCGCACAGGTGACACTAACAACACCTCCATTGTACCTCGTTCTTTCTCACGAACTATGCTGATACTCGTCATCATTGCACATATTAACATCAACAAAATCCCCATGATTCCTGGCACAAAGTTATAGGAACTCTTCATTTGGGGGTTATAAAGCATTTTTAAAGCAATGGCACTTGGGGACTTTCTTTGCATGACATTCATCAGTTGAGTGCCCATAATCTGTGAAGCATAATTATTATATTGCTGTGCCATATTAGGGTCTGTACCATCTATAATGAGCTGAACTCCACCATGTTTGCTGGCAAAATCAGTACTAAAAACAATCCCCATATCAGCCTTTTGATTACGAATCAGCTGCTCAGCTTCGGCAGGTGTGTGCACCTTATAGAGCACTTTGAAATACTCTGACTCATCAAGTGCATTAATCATCCGTTGTGTTTGATGATCGATCTGAGACATAACGACAACGGTTCTCACGTTTCTTACGTCAGTAGAGATTGCAAAACCAAAGATCAACATCAGTATAATGGGCATACCAAAGAGTATCATCATCGTGCGTCTATCACGCATAATGTGTTGCGTTTCCTTAATAATAAATGACCAAAACTCTTTCATACTAAACACTTTGCCGGTTGGATTGTCGCGCCAAGAAAGTAAAAACCTCATTCATATCACGTTTATTGAACTGTGATTTAAGTTCAGAAGGCGTCCCGATTGCACTTATCTTACCATCTACCATGATAGAGATTCTGTCGCAATATTCGGCTTCATCCATGTAATGTGTAGTCACAAAGATGGTTATTCCGCTTCGGGCTGCATCGTAAATTAACGTCCAAAACTGCTGTCTTGTGGCTGGATCGACACCGCCAGTTGGCTCATCTAAGAACACAATATCAGGCTCATGGAAGATACTTATGGAGAAAGCGAGCTTCTGTTTCCAGCCTAATGGGAGGGAAGAAACAATGTCGTTGGCATGGTCAGTAAACTGTAATTGTTGGAGTAACTGATGGAGTTTGCGGCTGATGTCAGCAGACTTCATGCCGTAGATATGACCAAACAATTGAATGTTTTCAGTCACAGTAAGGTCTTCATAGAGTGAAAACTTCTGACTCATATAGCCAATATATCGCTTCACTTGCTCGTACTGAGTAGACACATCGAAGCCAGCAACCATGGCATGTCCCCCAGTTGGCTGACTAAGTCCCGTCAAAATGTGCATTGCCGTGGTCTTTCCTGCACCATTAGCACCAAGGAAACCAAAGATCTCTCCACGGCGAACATTAAACGAAATGTCATCTACGGCACGGAAATCTCCAAAGGATTTCACTAAATGTTGCACCTGAATGACGTTTTCTTCGTGTTCCTTCTGGTTGTCGTTTACCTCATGTACCAACGCGGGTGGATTGAAAATAGCTTTGAATTGCGTTAATATTGTCTTGGGATTCCCTACTCCTTTCAACCTACCTTCATGTAAGAATGCCACGCAATCACACTGCAACACTTCGTCAATATAAGGCGTAGAAACTACTATTGTGATGTCATTTTGTTTCAAGGTTACAAGCATTTCCCAAAACTCTTTACGGCTAACGGGGTCGACACCCGTAGTGGGTTCGTCAAGAAAAAGAATGGAAGGCTTATGCACTAAAGCACAACATAGCGCCAGTTTTTGCTTCATTCCACCAGACAAAGCGCCTGCTCTTCGCGTCTTAAATCGTTCTATCTGCGAATAGATTGGAGCGATTAAGTCATAGCCTTCGGCTATCGTTGTGGAGAAAAGTGTTGCAAAGAACTTCAAGTTCTCTTCCACTGTAAGGTCTTGATAGAGTGAAAAATGACCAGGCATATACCCTACTCGTTTCCGAATATCATTCATATCCCGAACTACATCAAACCCATCTACACTGGCTTTTCCTGCATCTGCCAACAAAAGAGTCGTCAGAATACGAAACAAAGTGGTCTTCCCTGAGCCGTCAGGTCCTATGAGTCCAAAGATTTTTCCATGCTCAACATCAAACGAAACGTCATGTAATGCCTGCACTCTTCCATAGCTTTTAGACAATGCTCTGACAGATATTGACGGCCGATGATTAGAAGTTGACCTCGCCATACATACCTATTTTAATGCTACCATCATTCTTAACAGCCACCTTTATGGCATAAACTAAGTCGGCACGCTCGTCATTTGTGAGGATAGTTTTGGGTGTAAACTCACTCTGAGATGATATCCATGACACCACACCTTGATAGCTTTTACGTAGGTTATTCCCGTAATCTGAGAAGACAGTTACACGTTGACCGAGCTTCACTTTACTTAGTTGTTGGCTCGTGATATAAGCCCGAAGATAAAGCCGTTGGATATCAGCGACCTTAAAAAGAGGCTTTCCTGTCATGACAAACTCACCCTGTTCAGCATACTTCTCCAATACAGTTCCGCTGATAGGTGACGTGATATGACACTTCCGAAGCTGGTCAATGACTTGCAGTTTCTCTACATCTGCCGTCCCCATTTGAGCCGAAAGACTGCGCGTAGAGTTACCCAAGGTGGAATTTTGAGCTGCTAACTGTCGCTGAAGAACAAGCAATTGGTTTCGTGAATCATCTAATATCTTCCGGTTGGCAGCCCCATCTTTCACCAACTCCGCATAGCGTTTGACGTCTTCTTGGGCCTTAACAATCTGCTGACGCAAGGCAGCTACCTGCGTAGAAGCATTCGGTTTCTGTGCTTGATACACCATTTTTAGTGCACCAATCTGCCGTGCTTTCAGATAAAAGGGAATGGTATCAATACATCCAACCTCCTTGTTTACGATAACTTTTCCACCTTCTTGAATGTCAAAGCAAATCAGTTTTCCCGTTTGTTCGGCTGAAACAGTCACTTCTGTTGCCTCGAAAGTTCCTGTTGCGTCAAAGACATTATCATTGTTACTGCAGCCCATCAGCAGGCACATTACAGCAAATAACATTATTTTCTTCATCATAATTCTGTTCAGTTGTTATTGATTTATCGTATTTTTAAGTGCGTATAAGGCTTCAAGCAATTGGATTTCATGAGTCGAACGCTGTTGACGTGCCTTGGAAACTGCATTAATATCCCGCAACATCTCATTGATACTTTCCGTTCCTAAGCGTACTTTCTTCTCGCTCTTTCCGCGAATTTGCTCCCGAAGTCTTACGATTTCATCGTCCCGAAGCAGTTGTTTCTTGAGCATAGCTATGTTCCCTTCGGCTGTTTCTACCTCCAAATGATTATTAAAAAGAAAGGTAGCGCGCTCGCTTTCTATCTGCTGTTGCTGCACCATTAGCTTTTGAAGATCATTCTTTCGCGTATATAAGGCTCCAACATTCCAACTTAAAGTTAAACCACCAGCAAGCATTCCATTGTGTATCAGCGATGTAATCTTTGTATGATACACGCCCATTCCGAAGGCTTTTAGCGTTGGAAGAAGACTTGCATTCAATCGTTTTCGCTCCGCACCTAACTGATTTTCGCGTGCTTGGAAATAGGAAAGTTCTGGGCGTTTCACTTCTTCCGACTTCAAATCTAATGCAACAGGCAACTGCAATTGCACGTCTTTATCCAACGATTGATGTATAAAAAGACCCAACATCTTAAGAAATGATTGTCTCGAAGCCTGCTGCGCATCGAGCAATTGCAATGCATTCTCTTGCTCAACTGCCACTGCATCGACATCCGTTGGATTGGCAACACCTCCTCGCATCATTGCTTCAATGGTCTGCCGACTAAGTTTTAGGTCGTCAATCAGCAACGATGTATGTTTGATTTGCGCATCCAACAGCAGCACACCAAAATAGAGTTGCTCCACTCTCCGATTCAAATCATACAGCGAAACAGCCAATTGCTGACGCTGAACTTCGGTTTGTGCGCGGACAATCTGACGCTGAGCATGAATCTTTCCACCATCATACACATTCTGATTCAGCATCACCATGCCCGAAGCCAACGTTTTTTTAGTCTCCATTCCCATTTGTTTCATCACACCACTTACATTCAACAAGTCTGTAAAAGCAACGCCACTAAGCGACACAGACACTTGGGGCAACCAGGCTTTTGCAGCATTTTCCAATGTAAAATCACGTGTAAGTTCCATCAAATGATACTGACTCACAGCGGGATAATTGGCCTCGGCTCGCTGCTTGCAAGCCTCTAATGTGAGCGACTGTGCCCACAATTGCAGGGGCAAAACGCAACAACATATCAAGATTTTCCTTTTCATTATTCTGTCATCTAACTGCTGCAAAGATAGAACAAAATGTATGATGATGTGTTATCCTTTTCTATTGGATAATGTTCTTTTCGTAAGATACGAAGTAAAAAAAGCGCTTTGAAAGGCAAATTTCATTATCTTTGCATCATATTTCAAACTAAAAAGAGATGCAAGACAAGCCCCTTTCACTTACATTCGACCGCTTCAAGGAACTCGTTGAGTCTTACAAAAGCGACTTTCCCGGCAATATCGTCGTCACCAAAGACTTCTCCGTGGTCACCGATTTGAAGTATGTTCTCCAAGCAGTACTGCGGATCGGCTCGATATTTCAGCTGCAAGACTATCGCTATGGCTTGATACGTACGGGCAAAGCTACTGTGCGTTTCAATCTTCTTGACAAGGAATTAACAGCCGGAACCCTTGTTTTTCTCACGCCGGGAACTATCATTCAGCCCCTTGAAGCATCGCAAGATTTCAACTTAACCGGCATGGCATGCTCACCCGATTTCATGCATCTTGCCATGAATGATGCCATTCCTGCCACCTTCAACCGACCAATGACAGATGCTCAAAAACAGCTTTCTGATGCTGAAAACAATTTTATTCAACAACTTTTCGGATTGCTTCTCCAAGCTGTTTCGAAAGAACCTCACAGTCAACAAGTGATTAAAAGCATCATTCGCACGATTATCTATCAATACGATTTCCATTTTTCGATGGTAAAGGACAATGTAACTTCGGAACACTCTAACGAGCGAAACATCTTCGAACGCTTTATCTATTTAGTCAACAAAAACTGCAAACAAGAACATCAAATGGGCTTCTATGCTGAAAAGATGTGCCTCACCGACCGCTATCTTGGTACGGTTGTGAAGGCTGTTAGCGGTCAAACAGGGAAAGAATGGATAGACCGTGCCCTGATTACTTCAGCCAAAGTATTGTTGAAACACAGTGATAAAACGATTATAGAGATTGCTGATGAGCTGAACTTTCCTACGGTAAGCTTCTTTTGTAAGTATTTCAAGAGGCTCACTTCTACCACTCCTAACCAGTTCAGACAAACCAATCCATGATGCTATAACTATATTATAAGGTGCAAAAAGAGAACAAATAACAGTATCAAATCATAAAAAATAAATTCAATGAAGACTAAAACAATCGTGTTAAGTGTGGTGGCTTCTGCCCTTCCAGCCCTCTGTACAGCGAACAACAAGCTCAATATGGTTATCGGAACCTATACTGATAATGGCAGCAAAGGTGTCTATTCTTTTCTTTTTGACCAACAAACGGGGAAAGCAACTGCACAACATTCGCTGGCACTTAAAAACCCTTCATACCTTGCTTTCGCACCAAATGGCCGATATTTCTATGCGGTTAGCGAGAACAATGATACCACAGCAAGCTTGAATGCCATAGCCTTCGGTCGAGATGGAAGCATGAAACTCGTCAACACTCAACGCACACACGGTGAAGATCCGTGTTATGTGGAGACCGATGGACACGTAGTTATGACGGCAAACTATTCGGGAGGAAGTCTCTCTGTGTTTCCAATTGCAGCCGATGGAAGCTTGAAACCCATGGCCAGTCAACACAAAGGAACAATTGGAGGCCCAGACTTGACGAGACAAGACAAGCCTCATGTGCACTGCACTCGATTCACAAAAGATGGTTATATGTTAGCAACAAACTTCAGTGCAGACCAGATTCTATCATTCAAATACAACAAAACAGCAGGTACACTCACACCTTATTCCGCGCCAGTTGATGTTGACAAAGACTCTGGTCCGCGTCATCTCACATTCTCACCCAATGGTAAAGACGTCTACCTTATGAGTGAATTATCGGGTGACATCACGGCATTTCATTATGCCAATGGCTTGCTGAAACGCTTCCAAACCATTGCTGCTGACGATGCAAAAGCCCGCGGTGGAGCCGATATTCACCTCAGCCCTGATGGTAAGTTCGTTTATGCGAGCACACGATTAAAAGGCGATGGAATCACCATTTTTAAGAGATTAGCTTCGGGAAAGCTTGTTCGCTTTGGACAACAACCCACGGGATTGCACCCTCGAAACTTTATCATTACACCGAATGGAAAGTTTGTTCTCGTCGCTTGTCGTGATGCAAATAAGATTCAAGTCTATGCACGCAACCCTCAAACAGGCTTGCTAAGCGACACACATCAAGACATTTTGGTTCAGCATCCCGTATGCGTGAAGTTCGCACCAGTGCAACATCAATAGAGATATTGCAGGTTATCGCGATGCTGTCCGACCACTTTTGCAGTATAATTTCATCAAAAATCAAACAATAAACCATGCTCTTCAAAAGTACAAAGCATGGATATTAATTTCCTTAACCCATAAAGTGGTATTTGAATTTGCGCCATTTTGGTGTGCCTTCTGCGTCATTTCACCGCATGATTTGAGGCAGATTACACACCGAAATAGCACAAATTACAAATAATTTATTATTTATTGATTATCAGAATATTACTATAATCTCACTCAACATAAACTATATTATTTTTTATTACCATTTGAAGCACTACCCCAAAACACAAGAATCAACTTTTTCCTACAATGAGAATGGTTTATGATATAAAAGTTGTATTTTTGCTAAACCATAACTTTTGAATTCTATAAAATGGCAGAAGACAAACTAAGAACCATGCGAGAGCTTGTTGACAAGCTTAATTTCGCGGCCAATGCATACTATAATGGACAGGGCGAACAGATGTCAGACTACGAATGGGACGCCTTGTTTGACGAAGTGAAACGCTTGGAAAAAGAGACTGGGCAGCAATTCCCCGACTCACCAACCAACCGAGTTTCGGAAGACAATATTATTGGAAAGAAGGAAGAACACGAATTTCCTGCCCTCTCATTAGCAAAGACCAAGCAACCCATTGAACTCGCGAAATGGGCAGAAGAGCATCCTATTTGGCTGAGTTGGAAGCTTGATGGGTTGACACTTGTAGTCACTTTTGACAACGGAAAACTTACAAAGGTGGTGACACGAGGCAATGGACACATCGGAACAAACATCACTCATTTGGCTACTGCCATTCAAGGCATTCCACAAGAGATAAAGAACAAGGGCCATGTTGTAGTCAGAGGAGAATGTGTTATCAGTTATGCCGACTTCGAACAATTTAATATTGAGAGCGAAGAAGAATATGCAAACCCACGCAACTTAGCTTCAGGTTCGCTGACATTAAAAGACATTAATGAAGTCAAACAGCGTCATCTTGTGTGGATTCCCTTTACATTAGTCTATACCGATGAAGTCATAACGTCATGGGGAAAGCGTATGGATTGGCTTGAAAAGAATGGTATGAAGGCGGTAGAACGTGAGGAAATAGAACATCCAACACTGCAAAACATAGAACAAGTCATTGCAAAATGGACTGAGAAAGTAACGGGAAAAGAGAACCCCTACCCTGTAGATGGCTTGGTAATTACCTATGATGACACGGCGTTTGCCCAAACTGGCAGCGTCACGGGACATCATGCAACGCGTGCGGGCCTTGCTTTTAAATGGCAAGATGAAAGTGCAGACACCGTGTTAGACCATGTAGAATGGAGTTGTGCAGCCAATACAATCTCACCAGTTGCCGTGTTTTCACCTGTCGATTTGGAGGGAACGAGTGTAAAACGTGCCTCACTCTGCAATATCAGTGAATGTGAACGATTAGGTATCGGCGGCCAAGGAACGAAACTAAGTGTTATCAAAGCCAATAAGATTATACCGAAAGTGATTCGTGTTATCGAGAAAGTTGGCGACTTAGATATTCCATGTTCTTGTCCGGTTTGCAATGCCCCAACCCGCATAACGATTAGTTCGGTCAGCGAAACAAAGACCCTTCATTGCACAAACCACAAATGCCCAGCGAAACAACTGCGTAAGTTTGCGCGCTTTGTAAGCAAAGAAGGAGTTAACATCGATGGCATGTCAGAGCAAACAGTGGCTAAGTTTATCAACTTTGGATGGGTAAAGACCTATGCCGATTTATACAAATTGAAAGATCACGCCATTCAACTTTCGTCAACAGATGGTTTTGGTGAGAAGAGCGTTCGCAACCTTTTGCGCTCTATTGAGAAAGCACGTGACGTGGAAGCACACCACTTTCTATATGCGTTGAGCATTCCTTTGTGTGGTCAAGACGTATGTAAAAGGTTGCTAAGTGCCTATTCGCTGCAAGATATTATCACCATTGCAAGTGGTAAAAGCGAAAATATTGTTCCGGCAAGCGACTCACCTTTTTCTCTCATTGCAGGCATTGGACCCGAAAAAAGTAATCAAGTGGTGACTTGGTTTCATGATGAAGAAAACCTCGCTATGGTTGAAGAACTGCTTCAACAAGTACGCGTGAGCCAAGAAAACACAGCAGCTGAGGGCGACAGTTGCAAGGGATTGACCTTTGTTGTGACTGGCGATGTGACACATTATAAGAATCGTAACGAGCTGAAAGCATACATAGAAAGTCAAGGAGGAAAGGTAACGGGAAGCGTCAGCAAGTCTACCGACTATCTGATTAACAACGATGTAGCCTCTCAAAGTTCTAAGAATCAGAAGGCACAACAATTGGGAATCCCCATAATCTCAGAAGAAGAATTTATTGAAAAGTTTGGAAAAGAATAATATTAAATATGCAACTCGATGCCGATAAAGCATGAGTATGCTTGTTCAATCAAAGAAAAAGTATTACTTTTGCAGTCATGAGAATAGACATTATTTCAGTAATCCCGGAAATGATTGAGGGCTTTGTCACTGAATCTATCCTTGCTCGGGCACAGAAAAAAGGGCTTGTTGAGATTCGGTTACATAACCTTCGCGATTATACGCTTGACAAATGGCGTCGCGTTGACGACTATCCTTATGGTGGAAGCGCAGGAATGGTGATGCAATGTGAACCTATTGACCGCTGCATCTCTGCGCTTAAAGCCGAACGCGACTATGAAGAGGTGATTTACACCAGCCCAGATGGTGAGAAGTTTGACCAGCCTTTAGCCAACGAACTATCCCTAAAAGGCAACATGATTATCCTCTGTGGCCACTATAAAGGAATTGATCAGCGCGTCAGAGACCATCTGATTACGCGAGAGATAAGTATTGGTGACTATGTACTTACAGGCGGAGAGTTGGCCGCTGCAGTGATGACAGACGCTATAGTGAGGCTAATTCCAGGCTCAATCAGTGATGAACAAAGTGCATTGAGCGACTGTTTTCAAGACAATATGCTTGCAGCACCTATATATACTCGCCCATCTGACTATAAAGGTTGGAAGGTTCCAGACATTCTTTTGAGTGGAAACGAAGCGAAAGTACGCCAATGGGAGTTTGATCAAGCAATGGAACGGACAAAACGTTTGCGTCCCGACTTATTGAAATAAATAAAAAACTAAACCGGAAGACCCTTGTAGTCTCCCGGTTTTTTATTTCTTTTTGACAGAAGTATAAGCTTTAGAGAATCCAAAATCAAATTATATTGACTAAATAGAACCAATAATTTTGATTTTATATTCATTTGTTTTATCTTTGTAAGATAATACGGAATTATGGAAAAAGAAACGAAAGACATGGAGGCAGTACAGCTGTCCGAGAACGCATTTCGCGAACTAAAAGAAGGCGAAAAGTATGAACCTGTGATGAGCCCCAACAAGGTTTATCCCGAAGTGAATAGCTGGTCAGTCATTTGGGGCATTCTTATGGCAGTGCTTTTTTCAGCAGCTGCAGCCTATCTTGGACTCAAAGTAGGTCAGGTTTTCGAGGCCGCTATCCCCATAGCCATTATTGCTGTCGGCGCATCTACAGCCGCAAAGCGTCACAATGCACTTGGAGAGAACGTTATTATTCAAAGTATCGGCGCCTGCTCGGGTGCTGTTGTAGCTGGTGCTATCTTTACTTTGCCTGCCATATATATATTGCAAGCCAAGTATCCTGAAATGACAACATCATTCTTTAAGATATTCATGGCCTCGGCATTAGGTGGTGTTCTCGGTATATTATTCCTTATTCCTTTCCGCAAATACTTTGTAAGCGACATGCATGGCAAGTATCCTTTCCCCGAGGCTACAGCCACAACTCAAGTATTAATGAGTGGAGCGAAAGGTAGAGATCAGGCAAAACCGCTGCTATTATCAGGTCTTGTAGGTGGACTTTACGATTTTATTGTGGCCTCACTTGGCTGGTGGAATGAGAACTTTACAAGCCGTGTGGTAGGTTGGGGAACAGAATTGGCCGACAAGGCAAAGCTCGTTTTCAAAGTCAATACAGGCGCTGCCGTCCTTGGTTTGGGCTATATTGTAGGCTTGAAATATGCACTATACATCTGTTTTGGTAGCATTGCAGTGTGGTGGTTGATTGTTCCTGGCATGTCGTTACTATTCCATGACCAAGTATTAAACCAGTGGGACCCCTCCATTACACTCACAGTAGGCGCTATGAACCCTGAAACAATCTTCAGATCGTATGCACGTAGCATCGGCATTGGAGGCATAGCTATGGCTGGTATCATTGGAATTATCCGTAGTTGGGGTATCATCCGTGATGCTGTTGGACTGGCAGCGCGTGAACTAAAAGGTAAAGGTGGAAACATAGATGACGTACAACGCACTCAAAGAGATATCAGTTTTAAGATTATTGCCATAGGAAGTATTGTGGTATTATTACTCACTTTCATCTTCTTTTGGACTGGAGTGATGCAAGGAAACATCTTATTTGCTGTGGTAGGTATACTGCTTGTGACCGTCATTGCCTTTCTTTTTACGACCGTTGCAGCTAATGCTATCGCCATCGTTGGTAGCAATCCAGTATCAGGAATGACGCTAATGACGTTGATATTTGCCAGTGTTGTGATGGTTGCTGTAGGCTTAAAAGGTTCTGCCGGCATGCTGGCTGCCCTCATTATGGGAGGAGTTGTCTGCACCGCTTTAAGCATGTCGGGTAGCTTTATCACTGACTTGAAGATAGGATATTGGCTTGGAACGACGCCAAAGAAACAGGAAAGTTGGAAGTTTTTGGGTACTTTGGTCAGCGCAGCAACAGTTGGTGGCGTGATGATGTTACTCAATGAGACTTATGGTTTCGCAAGCGGCAGTCTGGCAGCACCACAAGCTAACGCGATGGCTGCAGTCATAGATCCTCTTATGAACGGTGTAGGTGCACCATGGATTCTATATGGTATAGGAGCTGTTTTGGCTATAATTCTGACGCTATGTAAGGTTCCTGCGCTCGCTTTTGCATTGGGAATGTTTATTCCTTTAGAGCTAAACGTACCATTGGTTGTGGGAGGTGCCATCAACTGGTGGGTTACTTCTCGTAGTAAAGATGATGAAGTGAACAAGCAACGCGGTGAGCATGGTACGCTGATTGCAAGCGGTTTTATTGCTGGTGGAGCATTGATGGGCGTGATAAGTGCATTGCTGAAGTTTGCAGGTTTTGAGGTTTGGTTGTCCGACATGAAGCTCGCTGTGTCACCAACCTGGTTGACAAGTGCCGCAAGTCAAGTGTGCTCTTTGATAGCTTACATCTGTTTGATTGCATTCTTCATCAGAGCTACACGCAAAAAATAGACTATATAATAAGATAAAAAGAATAAAGAAATGACATTAGAAAAGGATAGTAAGATTTACATTGCAGGCCATCATGGACTTGTTGGCTCTGCCATTTGGAAGAATTTAGAGTCACGTGGCTATACAAACCTAATCGGAAGGAGTCATAAAGAGCTTGACTTGACAGACCAATCTGCCGTCAAATCATTCTTTGATGAGGTACAACCCGATGCGGTAGTTCTTGCTGCTGCATTCGTTGGAGGCATTATGGCGAACTCTCTTTACCGTGCAGATTTCATCATGCAAAACATGAAAATGCAATGCAATGTGATTGAAAACGCATATAAACATGGGGTGAAAAAATTACTATTCTTAGGCTCGACATGTATCTATCCAAAGGATGCGCCGCAACCAATGAAGGAAGATTGTCTACTCACCTCGCCCTTGGAATATACCAACGAGGAATATGCTATCGCCAAAATTGCCGGACTTAAGATGTGTGAAAGCTACAATTTGCAATATGGAACGAACTATATTGCTGTCATGCCTACTAACCTTTATGGTCCTAATGACAACTTCCATTTGGAGAATAGTCATGTGATGCCTGCCATGATGCGTAAGATTTACTTAGCCAAACTCATTCATGATGGAGACTGGAATGCTATTAACAACGACATGAATAAACGTCCACTCAACCCTCCACCAGCCTTGCGTAAGCTTATTGGTGAAGGCAATGTCGACGGTAACAACACGCAAGAACGCATCTTAAAAGCCCTCGCTTTCTATGGCATAGAGGATAATAAGGTGACGTTATGGGGCGATGGTAGTCCATTCCGTGAATTCCTTTGGAGTGAAGATATGGCTGATGCAAGCGTACATGTGCTATTGAATGTTGACTTCAAAGACATCATAGGCATTGATAAATACTCATCTGTTTTCTATGATGCAAAGACAGATGGTGTTGTAGATCGTAATAATTCTGAAGGTCGAGGCGGTGCTATTCCATCGTTAGGTGAAATCAGGAACTGCCATATTAACGTCGGAACAGGAAAAGAACTCACGATTAAACAATTAGCAAACTTAGTCAAAGAAACGGTTGGTTTCACAGGAGAAATCGTTTGGGATGCCTCAAAACCTAACGGCACCCCACGTAAACTCATCGACGTAGAAAAGTTACATCGTTTAGGCTGGACACACAAAATAGAAATCGAAGAAGGTGTAGCGAAACTCTATACCTGGTATCAAGACAGTCTTAAATAAAATCAACAATCAAATATGAAACATTTATATCCATTGTTGTTTGAACCTAATCTTCATGAAACGGTATGGGGAGGAGACAAACTAACAACTTGGAAACATCTGCCAAAGCATACTGCTCCCGTTGGAGAATCATGGGAAGTAAGTGCTGTTCCATCAAGTGTTAACATCATTTCTAACGGAATTTATAAAGGCAAAGACCTCATTTCACTCATTGATAGCTATCCAAACGAGATACTTGGAAAGCATGTTGCAGAGCGTTATGCAGGTAAAATGCCACTCTTAGTAAAGTTTATTGATGCCCGACATGACTTGAGTATACAAGTTCATCCCAATGATGAGATGGCGCAACGAGTACATGGTAAGTTTGGAAAGAGCGAGATGTGGTACGTCCTTCACGCTGATCCTGGCGCATCACTCTACGTTGGTTTTAAACAAGAAATAGACCGAAATGAATATAAAAAGCGAATTGCTGAAGGCACAATTACTGACGTTTTAGCTCGTCACGAAGTGCATGCCGGAGACGTTTTCTACCTTCCTGCAGGACGCGTTCATGCGATTTGCGGAGGCATTTTGCTTGCAGAAGTTCAACAAAGTAGTGATCTTACCTATCGAATCTATGACTATAACCGGCCTGGAATAGATGGAAAGCCACGCGAACTACATACAGAATTAGCCGCAGAAGCACTCAATTATCATGTAGAAAAAGACTATCGCACACACTATTCTGACCAGAAAGAGTGCGATTGTACGGTGCTTTCAACAGAATATTTCTCTGTACATATTATTGACACCACTGCCCCATTCCACCGCAATCTCATGGAACATGACAGCTTTGTCATTGTGATGTGCCTTGAAGGCGACTGCAAAATTCACGTTCATTCGACTGGAGATGAGATTGAATTGCACGAAGGATTTAGTTGTATGATCCCTGCAGAAATAGCAGATTATGACCTTATTCCTGTGAATGGTCATACCAAAATATTAGATACTTACATTGATTAAAAGTAAAGGGTTTCGTGAAACGATTTCGCGAAACTCTATACTTTTTAAAATAAAATGTCTATGTTCGAAGACACAAGTGAATATAACGACATCATTGAACTGCCTCATGTAGAGCCAATCGGACGTAAAAGGCTTTCTTCATGGGAGCATGCTAACCAGTTTTCTGCATTCGATGCCCTCACAGGACTTGGAAAATCAATTGAAGAAGAGACGTCTAAAATACTCAAGGAATACACGATTAATGATGAAGAACAAAAGGGCGCGCTTGCTAAAATGAAAGCGTTCTTTGAACAAGCAAACCTACCATACGAAGCTGCTAACGAATACTTTCAATCCATTTTTGGTCAAGATGCGCAATTAAAGGACTTTCTTTAAGCGCAATATCATTTTGCATTATCTCTCAAAATAAATATAGTAATCGATAAAACGAATCTATCCTGAAAAACAATTCCATTCATTTTATCGCGTAAACAACATTAAAACACCTCTTAATCTCAGCCATTTTAACTTGCAAAATAGCTTATTTGGGTTTGCTTTCTAATTTCATTGTTTTCGCTACCGAAGAGATAACGTAACACTATTTTGCACCTTCCATATCATATTATCATGAAAAGGAAGATTGACTTATAGTGATTTCTATGTTTCTTTTCTTCTATTTCATTGATTGCTTAACCAGAAACAATACCCAAGAAACACACTTTCTTAGAGATGAAGTATTTAAAAAAGAAATCCCCAACGGATTGCTCCGTCGGGGAATATCTTGTAAATTGAGTCTACTTTATTACTTTACGTAGATTACAGCAAGGCGGTTAGATGTTGTACCTTGAACGCCCTTACCATTAGCTTGCTCAACATTTACACCCTTATTCTTCAGGTAGTTAGCAACAACGTTTGCACGATCCTGAGAAAGTTTCTTGTTAAGTGAGCTTGAACCTTCAGGAGAAGATGTACCAACAATCTGTACAGTGCTACCCTTAGCGATGTTATCAAGAACAGACTTAGCTTCGCTTGTCAAGTTAGACTTACCCTGTGCGAATGTTACGAACAATGGGTTAACTACGCTTGCACCTGGAACTTCCTTAACAACTTCCTTGATAACCTCTTTTGGTTTCTTAGCAAGTTCGTTACGAAGATCGCTGATCTGTGAGTTGAGTGCATCGATTTCGCTCTGATCGCGAGGAGTAACAATCTTGAAGTTGTGTGTACCATTTGAGTTAGCGAACTTGTAAATCAAACCACCATTCAACTGAACGTAGCTGTGGTTGATGTTGTACTGGATACCGCTATTACCCATGTTGTAAGGAGTACCGCTCTTATCGTTCAAACCATAAGCAATAGATGGCTCAACATAGAACTGCCACTGCTTCTGTGAACCGAAGTTGAAAGCGAAATCAAGACCTAACTTTGAAGTCAAGTTGTTAACCTGTTTGAAGCTCTTGTACTCTGCAGTGTTGCCAAACAAGTGGCCCCAACCAAGACCAGCTACAGCGATTACTTCGAATGAGCGAGGCTCACCAGTGTAACCACCAAACCAGTTACTGACGTTCAAAGTACCCAACAAGCTTGTGTTCAAGAAGCGAACGATAGTACCTGTTGAAGCATAAGGCTTATTTGAGAAATAAGCATTGCTCTCTACTGCCAAACCAACAACTGGAGTAAACCAGCGACCAATGCGAAGACCTGCATTTGGATCAAGACCCTTTAACCATGCATGACCGGTTGTTTTTGTAGCAACACCGCCATTAACACCAACATAAATGTTGTCAAAAGTCTTACTTTCCTGTACAGTTTGTGCGGATGCTGATACTGTCATTAAGGCAGCAGCAGCTAATAAAACTAACTTTTTCATGTCTCTCTAAAAAATTAATTAATAATTATTGTTTATAATCTTTTTTCTTGTTTACGAGTGCAAAGTAATTAAAAAATATTCGAACTGCCAAATTTTTACTAAGGAATTTATGCTCAACAACATAAAAAATGAGAAATATCAATTATTTAATCAAATTATCTTTCGTTTTATACTTGTTTTTTACCTCTAAGGTCTTATTATTAAACGAGTTTTTATTATCTTCGCAATATGAAAAAGATTATACTGATAACTGGAGGACAACGTTCTGGGAAAAGTATGTATGCAGAACGCTTAGCCCTATCAATGACCGACCAACCAATATATTTTGCCACGGCACGTATTTGGGATGAAGAGTTCAAGGAGCGTGTAAAAAGACATCAAGCACGTAGAGGAGACCATTGGACTAATATCGAAGAAGAGAAATATCTGTCGTACCATACTATATATAATAAGGTATGTGTTGTCGACTGCATTACGCTTTGGTGCACTAATTTCTTTTTCGATGCAAACCAAAATAATCCAAAAGAGCCAGTGATTGATGAAGCACTCGATGCAATTAAAAAGGAATTTGATCAATTTACGGCCCAAGATGCAACGTTTATCTTTGTGACTAATGAGATTGGTAGTGGCGGAGTGAGTGATAATGTGGTTCAAAGACGCTTCACAGACATGGAGGGTTGGATGAATCAATATGTGGCATCAAAAGCTGATGAGGTTGTTCTGATGGTGTCAGGAATACCAGTTAAAATCAAATAACATGATCAATTTTAATATAAAAGCACCCAATCTATCCATAGAAAAGTCGCTGATTGAGAAGATAAACAATCTAAATAAGCCCAAAGGTTCATTGGGAAGATTGGAAGAAATAGCCTTGCAAATAGGACTTATTCAACAGACATTATCTCCCTCTTTGCATCATCCTTGCCACCTACTTTTTGGTGGAGACCATGGTATTGAGCGTGAAAACGTGTCGGTATCTCCACGAGATGTGACATGGCAACAGATGATAAACTTCACACAAGGAGGTGGAGGTGTCAACCTGTTTTGCCGTCAACATGGATTTAAATTGCGAATCATCGACATGGGAGTAGACCATGATTTAACGGCCTATCCAGCCATTATCAATCACAAAATCGCGCATGGAACGGCGAATTTCCTTCGCAATCCTGCCATGAATGATGAGCAATTCCAGCGTGCGTTGCATATAGGTGCAACATTAGTAGATGATTGTTTTGCCGAAGGATGTAACATTATTAGTATAGGTGAAATGGGAATTGCCAATACAAGTCCGTCAAGTATATGGATGAGTATCTTTGAAAACCTTCCTTTAAACGAATGTATTGGAGCCGGTGCAGGCCTAAACCATACCGAGATGCAACACAAATTAGCTGTACTTCAGACTGCCGTTGACCGATTCTTTGCCCAGGGCTATCAGCCCATTGATGCCATTCCATATTTTGGAGGCTTTGAAATGGTTGGGGCAATAGGGGCAATGCTGCGTGCAGCCGAACGTCACATGGTCATCCTTGTTGACGGATTTATCATGACCGCTTGCATGTTGGCAGCGTCTCAAATGCACCCCGAAGTTTTGGCTTATGCCATCTATGGGCACTGCAGTGATGAGGGAGGACACCGCAAAATGCTTAAACTCATGAATGCTAAGCCTTTATTATCTTTAGGTTTAAGACTTGGTGAAGGTACTGGAGGCTTATGTTCCTACCCCATTATTGACTCTGCTGTGCGCATGATTAACGAGATGAATAACTTTGAAAATGCACATATCACCAAATATTTTTAATTCATGCAGATAGACATTCAAAACAATATTTCATGGCGCGACCGCCTTTTTGCTGCGCTAATATTCTTTACTCGCCTCCCCTTTTGGCGCATCTATCAACCTAAAAAAGAGGCCTACGAAACGATAATTAAGTTTTGGCCCCTCACAGGATGGCTCACTTCAGCGTGCATGGCAGCCACTTTTTACTTCGGTTCGATGTATATGCCTCTTTCGTTTGCCGCAATTTTGGCTATCGTAATACGCATTTTAATTACTGGAGCCCTACATGAAGACGGCTTAGCTGACTTTCTTGACGGCTTCGGCGGAGGCGGAAGTGACCGCAAACGCATTTTAGATATCATGAAAGATAGCCGTATTGGCACCTTCGGTGTACTCGGTTTGATTCTTTATTTCATGTTATTGTATCAGTGCCTTACAATTCTTCCAGCCCACACAACGGCATTAATGATTCTGGCTGCAGACCCTTTCTTCAAGATGATTACAGCCAATCTCATCCAATATATGCCTTATGCTCGAACGGCAGATACAGCAAAAAATCGAGTCGTTTACCGTAAGTTGAGCATTAAATCTGGCATAAGTCTCTTCATACAAGGCGTGCTTCCAACTCTTCCTTTGTGGTATTTCTTCGGCTTACCTTATATCTGTATAGCCCTTCCTGCACTTGTTTATTATCTCCTTTATCTATTGATGCACCACCGCATTGGAGGCTATACCGGAGATTGTTGCGGTGCTGTTTTCCTCCTAACAGAGTTGAGTTTCTACCTCATTTATGTCATTATCTCACTTCATCCATTAGCATCTTTATGAAAGTTACCCTTATCCGACACACCAAAGTGAATGTTCCCAAAGGCACATGTTATGGTTGGAGCGATGTGCCCGTAGCCGATTCATTCTGTGAAGAGGCTGCAATCACGAAAGCAAACCTATCTAAAAAACCACCTTTTGACGCCGTGTTCTCTTCGCCATTAACACGTGCTCGCAAGCTTGCTTCTTATTGCGGATACGATAATCCCACACTCGATGACCGACTGAAGGAGATGAACATGGGAGACTGGGAGATGCGTTTATATGACGATATTGCCAAAGAAGACCCGCACATTCTGGCGTGGTATGAAGACTATATGCATCTTGAAGCCACGGGAGGTGAGAGTTTTCCGATGCTGTTCAAGCGCGTTTCGTCCTTCCTTGACTGGCTAAAACAACAACCATTTGAGCATGTCGGCATCTTTGCTCATGGCGGTGTACTCATTTGTGCAGGCATTTATGATGGATTGTTTCCTAAAGAAAATGCCTTCGAAAACCTTACAGCATTCGGAGGCATTGAGGAAATTGAACTATGATATCAATTATTTTGTCACCATATTTGAATTAAAACTTATGGCTATCACACTATAAGCCGGCAATTGCAACACGCTATTTTTCACGTTGATGAGCTTTTCCCGGCGCATAGCATCAAACGTTTTCACCTCCGTATCGCTTGGATTTCCATCAAAACCAACCACACGGCTGTCATCAGGAAGACTGATTCCGTCTAACTTTAAGTTAACTGTTGCAGGCAAAGCATTCACCAATTTCAACATTATTTCACCCGTTCTACTATCTTTTACCACACTAACAGCAACACGATAGGCCAAATCTTTGGCTATATCAACATGCGAAGTAACATATTGATTGCCTGAAAATTGAGAAAATAAGGCCTGGGTATGATAATTAGGAGTTGTCGTTATCTGAGACGCATTGAAATAAATGAGGTCAGGATTCCAGTTCTGATGCTTCTCATGACACAGCAAAGGAGCATAACTTGTCATTTCAACAATATCGCCATTACGCTCAATATTGCAAAGATGTATAGCCTCAGCAAGGGCCGACTCAACCGTTCTTGAGCGCGAAGCATACTCTCCCAAGTAAACTTTCGGACCTTTTCGATCATATTGATCATAATAGTTTTGATTGTGAAGAAACCAGCCCGGTGATTCATAATAATGCTCATCTACAGCATCTATAACTGATTTATTGGCCTTAGCAACCTTCCATCCTTCGATATAATCAGCCGAAGGATAATGGAAAGGACCAACAGTCCCAATAACTTCTATATCAGGATATTTCGCTTTTACAGCCTTGCAAATCATCAAATAGCGTTCTTCAAACGCCGTTGTAATAAGGTCTTCATTGCCAATGCCTATCATTTTTAAATGGAAAGGAGCTGGATGTCCTGCGTCGGCACGCATCTTTGCCCACTTCGAAGAAGTCGGATTACCATTCGCCCACTCGATTAAATCCAACACATCTTGCACGTAAGCAGGCATTTGATTCATAGGGATTCCACATTGTTGCCCAGCTAAACCCTCTTTGTTTGCAGCCGAATTCTGACACGGAACGCCTGCAGCAAGCACAGGAAGTGGGGCTGCTCCAAGATCTTCGCATAGCTGAAAATATTCAAAAAAGCCTAAACCTTTCGTCTGATGATAGCCCCATATATTGCGATCGGGCTTGCGATCATAAAGTGGTCCAATACTTTCTTTCCAATGATAGATATTGTTTATTCCGTCACCATGCAGCATACAGCCTCCCGGAAAGCGCATAAACTTTGGACGCAAGGCTGCAATTGTCTCGGCAATATCCTTACGCATGCCATGTCCTTTATAGGTATCGTGAGGAAAAAGTGACACCATGTCTATCGCAATATCTCCCGGTTTAGTACTTACAATACGCAGACTGCAACGCACAGGTATTACGGGCTGCACCCTCTTTTTGGTCAAAGTATTTAGCGATAGCGAATAAGGCTGCCAGCGGTTTCCCTCAACCTTCACCTTTCCTTCAGTCAAAACCTGCCCCAAAGAATCAACCAACTGAACGAGCAATGTAGCTTTCTTCTGATCAACACAACGTGCATAAACCGAAAAATCAAATTGTTCGCCATGGTCATAGATAACATTATCCCACCCATGATTCGTCAAAGTAGCTTGATTTAGAACTGCATAATGTGCATTGTTCTTGCTCAATGGCTCTGCCGTTGCTATCACAATAGGTTTATCCGAGGTCCAAGCGGTCTGACTATTCCATCCTCGATGGTCGGCAGGAGAATACTCAAAATCTCCATTTTCAAGTAATTGTGCGTATAAACCACCATCAGCTGCACGACTAATATCTTCGAAAAATACGCCTATAAGCTTATCACTTATCGGCTTTGTTCTCGTAAGGTCAACATGCAAAGTAGCCTCAACAGGCCGATTCAAAGCTGCAAAACGCGATTTATCGTCTTTCATTTGCTCTGCATAACGCACGTTATCGGCTTTCAAACCAGCAAACCACGAACGAATAAATTGAAGATGATAAGCCGACACATCGAAAGCATTTCCCAAGAACTTTTTCCCATTTATCACGGCATTATCCTTCTGCCAAAGCACTTCATCGGCTTGTGATGGAATGGAATCCTCTTCAAAATGACGAAAATCTTCTGTGGCATGAACATAGCGTTTGCCTTTGGAAGTCTTCAAATAAATATCAAAAGAGCCATCTCCCATTTGATAAACGACAGGACTTTTCACCCCTTTCTCACGCACAAGGGGATAATCTTGCGGGCGCCATGTAATGAGATCATCTGAATAAGCCGCTGCAAACACAGGCGCACTATCATTCACTGACCACACGGCACGCCACGTTCCGTCAGCAGCCTTAGTCACATAAGGATCAAACATGCGTTTTTCTGCACCCCATGGTCCATAGTCTGAGGCGCAAAGCTGGCCCACTTCATGCCACTGATCATCGTCGCCGAGAAAGGCAAGATGAAGTCCTTCGCGCGCACTCGGTGAATAAACAAAGACCTGACAGGTAGAATCTTTGCCCATAATCGTATAGGCTGGCGTTATATTTTGAGCTCGAACGGCTCCACCACCCAAGCATAATGCCAAGAAAAGTATTATCTTATGTTTCATGTTATATGATTTATTTTCATTTCGTTTGCAACGCGCTTTATCTCATTGAGAATCAGAATGTTTCGTTTTCGGCTTCAGCTGCTTCTGACTTTTGCATTAAATTGGCGCACGATTTGTGCCATTTTAGCTCATCTTCTGCGTCAATTCACAGCATCGTTACTTTCATTTTACTTTACCTGTTGTAGTAAAAAACGGGACTGACTCGCATCACTGCGTACCAGTCCCTATAAAAAAATTAGAGAGTTATAAAAAAATCAAGTTACTACTTATGTTAATAAGTCTACTTATAATATTCTTTTTTGCCTGCCGCCAACGTATTTTTCATTAGCGAACAGATTGTCATTGGGCCAACACCACCAGGAACTGGCGTGATAAATGCACATTTGGGTGCGACCTCATCAAACTTTACATCGCCGTTCAAACGAAAGCCACTCTTACGTGTTTTGTCTTCAACGCGCGTAGTACCCACGTCAATTACGACTGCACCTTGCTTCACCATATCGGCTGTAACGAAGTTAGGTTGTCCGATAGCTGCAATGATTATATCGGCTTCACGACATTCTTTCTTCAAGTCTTTTGAATGACTATGGCAGACGGTTACTGTCGCATCACCATATTGTTTCTGCATCATCAGCTGCGCCATAGGCTTTCCTACGATGTTACTTCGACCGAGAATAACACACTTCTTACCACTGGTTTCAATGTTATAGTGACTGAGAAGCGTCCATATTCCCAACGGAGTGGCAGAGATGAAACAGGGCAAACCAATGCACATTCTGCCTACATTGATGGGGTGAAATCCATCTACATCCTTACGGAAATCAATAGACATGATGACCTTTTGCTCGTCAATATGCCGGGGTAAAGGCAACTGAACGATAAATCCATCGACGTCTTTGTCTTTATTAAGTCGGTCTACACAAGCCAGCAACTCAGCCTCAGTAACATCCGCTTCATAGCGAATGAGCGTGGACTTGAAGCCACATTGCTCGCAAGCGATAACCTTATTGCGCACATAAGTCTCTGAACCACCGTCATGACCCACTAACACTGCCACCAAATGAGGCTGTTTTCCACCAGCTGAAACGATATTCTTTACCTCTTCAGCGATTTCAGCTTTGATTGCTGTTGCAGTTGCTTTACCGTCAATAATCTGCATGGTAGTGAATCAATTCGTCAGACTTTAGAACTTAGGCATACCCGGCATTTTCATACCTTTCATGCGACTCATCATGCTTGCCATTTGATTTCCCGTAACCATTTTCATCATTTTACGCGTCTGGTCAAACTGCTTGATGAGCTTATTCACCTCTTGTATATTCGTTCCTGAACCTTTTGCGATGCGTTGTCTGCGGCTCGTGTTGAGTATTTCAGGATTAGTGCGCTCCTTAGGTGTCATACTTTTGATGATGGCTTCAATGCCTTTGAACGCATTATCATCGATATCAACGTCCTTAATGGCTTTACCTACGCCCGGAATCATACTTGCTAAGTCTTTAAGATTGCCCATTTTCTTAATCTGTTCAATCTGACCGAGGAAGTCGTTGAAATCAAATTTATTCTTTTGTATCTTCTTTTGGAGTCGTCTTGCCTCTTCTTCGTCGAACTGTTCTTGCGCGCGTTCAACGAGTGAAACGATATCACCCATGCCGAGAATTCGGTCAGCCATGCGCACAGGATGAAACGCATCAATCGCTTCCATCTTCTCTCCTGTGCCGACAAACTTAATGGGTTTCGTGACAACCGTACGTATTGAAAGTGCTGCTCCGCCTCGAGTGTCGCCATCAAGTTTGGTCAAAACAACACCATCGAAGTCGAGTCTGTCGTTAAATTCCTTTGCCGTGTTCACAGCATCTTGGCCAGTCATGGAGTCAACCACAAAGAGAGTTTCGTCTGGATGGAGTGCATTTTTGAGATTAGCAATCTCATTCATCATCTCTTCATCAACCGCAAGACGACCAGCAGTGTCGACAATCACAACATCATATCCCTTTGCTTTGGCCTCACGCACAGCGTTGTTAGCAATCGCAATGACATCTTTGCTCTCAGGTTCTGAGTATACTGGAACACCAATCTGCTCGCCAACGACTTTTAATTGCTGAATAGCAGCAGGACGATAAACGTCACAAGCCACCAACAAAGGTTTCTTATTGCGTTTGTTCTTAAGCAGGTTTGCGAGCTTACCACTAAAAGTTGTCTTTCCCGAACCTTGCAAACCACTCATTAGAATAATGGCAGGATGGCCTTCAAGTTGGATGTCAACAGTGTCTCCTCCCATTAAATCGGCCAACTCATCATGCACAATCTTCACCATCAACTGACCCGGCTTAACTGCTGTAAGCACGTTCATGCCCATGGCTTTCTGCTTTACTGTGTCTGTAAAACTCTTGGCAACTTTGAAATTAACGTCTGCATCGAGCAGGGCTCTACGTACATCTTTCAACGTCTCTGCAACGTTAATCTCGGTGATTTGACCTTCACCTTTCAATATTTTGAATGATCGTTCTAACCTATCACTTAAGTTTTCAAACATAAATTAAAGTCTTTTTTTTATAATTCTCTCATTAAAAATGAGGTCTTCTTAGTGAGAATGAAAGTCAACTCATTTTAGACAATGCAAAAATAAATAATATATAGGAGAAACACTACTATCTAAACATGAATTTATAAATAATTAAGAAAAAAATGATTCAACATGTTAAAATGTGCCCAATACATCTAAAAATCGAATAGTGCAACTAAGGGTAAATGATCACTAAATCCATTTTGATAACATGCGCCATGAAAATTTCTCAATGGTTGGACTCCACCATAGATTTCATCTTCAGTTAAGAGGAATGGAAAGTCAGCCACATAACAACGCTGAAAGAAAGGAATCAACGGGTCACTACAAAAGATATGGTCCAAACTTCCCCATTCTCCACGATATTTATACGTACCTTTTGCGCCATGATTCCCAACAGCCGATGCAGAAACATCTAAAAAATCATGATGCATAACATACTGAATACTAACATCTTTTTGATAGTCATTAAAGTCTCCCGCAATAACAATCTTAGCATTGTTTGAATGATTTCTCACGGAATCAATAGCCTCAACCAATCGCTTTGCAACTGCCATTCGGTGATCACGAGTGGCTAATTCGCCGCCCATTCGACTTGGCGCATGCACCACAAACACATGAAGTGTGTCATCGTTTATTAGTTGTCCTGCCGCATAGAGTATATCTCGGGTTGGTCGCATGCCTTTAATCGGAGCCACACGGATGCTATTCCAGCGCAACAACTTAAATGTAAAAGGTGAATAAAGCAAGGCAACATCAATACCACGCACGTCAGGTGACTCGGTCATCACATACTCATAACGTGCCTGACGAAGTAGGGATCGTTTAGTAAGATCACGTACCACACTGTCATTTTCGACTTCACACAGTGCAACAAGATCAGGTAAAAGCCATTTGTTTTCATGATTACCACAAGCTATTATGGATTGACCAACGTGGTTAAGTTTATTCCAATAGCGACTTTTATTCCAGTGATGATAACTCTCTGGCAAGTATTCCATGTCTTGTTTCAGGCTATCATGTTGTGTGTCGAAAAGGTTTTCGCAGTTCAATTCAACGAAAGTGAAGACCCCAAGTAACAGATACAACCAGTGCATAAGCGTTATTTCTAAGAGATATCTTCCTTTACATGTCGGCGAATCCGTGCGAGAAAGTCTTTCATTGCATCAGCATCTTTGTGGTCAATGATGTCAATGAGTTCTTTCAAAGCCTCTCTAATCTTAGCCACTTGCCCACTCGTGAACGGATTGAAGAGGATTTCTTGCAACAGATAATCATCCTCATTCAACACTCCTTTGGCTATTTTCATGTGCCGTTTGAATGTTGTTCCCGGCGCATCTTGATGCTTCATGACCGCGGCGAAGGCGAAAGTAGAGACAAACGGAATGCTCAATGAATAAGCAACTGTTTCATCATGTTCCTGAAAAGAATACTCATAGATATTCAATCCCAGTCGTTGATAGAGGTCCTTAAAGAAGATTCGTCCCATATAATCCCCTTCATTGATGATAATTGCATTCTCTTCGTTCAGCTGATGTAGGTTGGCAAACGTCGGTCCAAACATGGGATGAGTGCTCACATAAGGTCGATTGCAGGTCTCATAAAAAGCCTTTAAGCCCGTCTTTACACTTGCTATATCACTCAAAATGCAATCTTTCGGCAAATAAGGGAGCACTTCTTGAAATGCAGGAAGCGTGTATTTAACCGTCACAGCATTAATAACTAACTCGGGAGAAAACTGCTTTATCTCTTCAAGTTCGGTGAATCTTTGGCAGTTATACGTAAAGCGCATGCGCCTAATATCCTTCTCATAGACGGCTACTTCGTGTTCAAAGCTGAGCAAATCGATAAAGAAACTCCCCATCTTTCCTGCTCCCATCACTAATATTTTCATGGCTATTGATTTATGATTTCCATCTGTTGACGAACACTTTCTTCGTGAATATGCTCGAAGATTTGAGCCGCAAACTCCGGACTCATGCCACAAAGACTCGCCTGAGCACCACGCTTTGACAGTATCTCATTATATCGGTTGGTCTGCAGAATCGTCATATTATGTTCCTTCTTATAAGTTCCAATCTCTCGGCAAATGCGCATTCTCCTGGCCAAAAGTTCCATCAATTGGCTGTCAATATCATCGATTTGCGTTCTCAATTGGCGTATACCTTCGTTCGTTGTATGCTCATCTCGCACAATCAATAAACTCAATATATAATCCAAAATATCTGGAGCCACCTGCTGTTTGGCATCACTCCAAGCCTCATCGGGCGAACAATGGCTCTCAACTATCAATCCATCGAAGCCTAAATCCATTGCTTGCTGACACAAGGGTGCTATCAAATCGCGTCGTCCTCCAATATGACTGGGGTCGCAAATCAAGGGTAACTCGGGAATGCGTCGATGCAATTCTATCGGTATTTGCCACATGGGCTGATTGCGATAAATCTTCTTTTCGCAGCTCGAAAAGCCTCGATGAATTGCGCCCAAGCGTTTAATGCCCGCTTGATTCAGTCGTTGTAGTGCACCTATCCACAACTCAATATCGGGGTTTACGGGGTTTTTCACCAACACAGGAATATCAATTCCTTGCAAACAATCAGCCAAAGCCTGCATTGCAAAGGGGTTAGCGGTCGTGCGAGCCCCTACCCATAACACATCAATTTCATATTTCAAGGCCAATGCTACATGTTCAGGCGTGGCCACTTCTGTGGCTGTGAGCATGCCCGTTTGCGCTTTAACTTCTTTCATCCAAGGCAGAGCCATCTCACCATTTCCTTCAAATCCTCCGGGTTTTGTACGTGGTTTCCATATTCCTGCACGAAAGATGTGGCAACCTTTAGCAGCCAGTTGTTTTGCGGTGGTTAGCACTTGTTCTTCTGTTTCAGCTGAACACGGACCGGCAATCACGCAGGAAGGCCGCTCACTATCACTCGGTAAGTTTAATGCTTGTAATTCAAGTTCCATATCGTTTATATTTTTTTATGCTATATTGTTTGCTTAATTATTGTCTGTTTTACTTGCAACGAAGCAAGTGTTACAATGAAAATCTCTACACGTTCAATAAAGTTCAAACTCCCCAACCATGGAGACAGCGTGCTAAAATGAAACACTTGTGATTCTTTCTAAGGCTTCATTCAATAGTGTTTCGTTTGCACAAAGACTTAAACGCACATAGCGTTTGCCTCGCTCTCCAAAGATAAAACCGGGCGTTATAAAGACTTTGGCCTGATGAAGTATGGCTTCCGTGAAGTCTTCTACATCCGAATAACGCTCTGGTATGCGCCCCCAAAGAAACAAACCAACTTGCCGTGGGTCGAAAGAACAACCCAAAGCAGCCATTATTTTCTCGGCAATCTTTCTTCTGCGAAGATACACATTTACATTGAATTCGCGATGCCATGCGTCGTCATTTGTGTTAAAAGCTTCAGCCGCTGCCAACTGCAAACCGCGAAATGTGCCACTATCAATGTTGCTTTTAATCTTTAATATCCAACTGATAAACGTTGGATTGGCCACACACATACCGACACGCCAGCCCGGCATATTATAGGCTTTACTCATCGAATTGAACTCAATGCAACAATCACGCGCCCCTTCTACCTGGATAATTGACCTCTTTTCATCTGTATTAAGAATGAAAGAATAAGGGTTATCATTAACAATAATAATGTCGTTTTCTTTGCCAAAGGCCACCAACCGCTCAAAGGTCTCACGATGGGCATTCCCTCCTGTGGGCATATTGGGATAGTTCACCCACATTAACTTGACGCCCGTGAGGTCCATTTTCTCAAGCAAGTCAAAGTCGGGTTGCCAGTCGTTGTCTTCACGAAGAGGATAGTTCACAATCTCTGCACCAAGAATTTTGCTCAGACTTGTATAGGTGGGATAGCCTGGATCGGGCACTAAGACCTTGTCTCCTGGGTCTACAAAGGCTAAGGTTGTATGCAAAATACCTTCCTTACTGCCTATCAAGGGCAGGATTTCTGTTTGTGCATCCAACGCAACTCCATACCAACGGCGATAAAAACCAGCCATAGCTGCGCGTAGTTCTGGCGTGCCAACAGTTGGTTGATAGCCATGAGCATCGGGCTCACGCGACACTTCACACAACTTATCTATAGTCTGTTTAGAAGGTGGAAGGTCGGGACTTCCAATTGCAAGACTAATAATTTGTTCCCCGGCAGCATTGCGTTTAGCGATTTCTTTCAGCTTTCTGCTGAAGTAATATTCCTGTATCTCAGTGACTCTTTTTGCAGCTTTCATATTCTCCAAGTATTTTAATGTTCTTTACAAGCGGTGTAATGGCGTCTATACTCTGGCGATATCGCGTTGGGTTTGCAAACGCAACATCGACATAGAACATATATTCCCACTCGCGACCAATAATCGGAAGTGACTGAATCTTAGTGAGATTGATGTCATAAAAGCTAAGAATGGTGAGTATCTTACTAAGGCTTCCTTCTTCATCAGGCAGGCTAAACACAAGACTGGCCTTGTCAATTTGTATATCCGACAACATGGAAGGGGCTTGCAAACTATGACTCAACACAAGAAAACGCGTATAGTTGTGCTTGTTGTCGTGTATGTCTTCTTGCAACACTTTCAGCCCATATAGCTGCGCTGCATAGTCAGAACAGATGGCAGCCCAACCGTGTTTGTCATGTAAAGCAATCTCTTCTGCACTGCCAGCTGTATCTTCTGACACGACTGCTTTGAATTCGGAATGTAGGTCAAGAAACTTGCGGCATTGTGCCAAGGCAACGGGGTGAGAATGTACTTCATGGATACTGTTCCAGTCGTCAGCAGCGAGGCAGCAGATGGAATGCTTGATATGAAGTTTATGTTCGCCCACAACAACAACCCCACTCGACCGCAACAACTCATAATTATGAAGTAACGAACCTGCAATGGTATTCTCGATGGCAACCAATCCCATGACAGTTGCGTCTTGTTGAATTGCTTCGAACACCTGCTCAAACGTTTTACAACAAATCAATTCTATGGGTTCTCCTTCAAAAAACTGATGCGCTGCAATGTCATGAAATGAGCCTTTCGTGCCTTGTATTGCTATTTTCTTCATAGGTTAAAAATGAAAAACGGCCCTCACTCTATCAAGCGGGACCGTAGTGTATTTTGTTTTATTCTTTACTCAAACCTTAAGTTGAAATTCATACGCAACTTCCCGCTTCACAATTCTTTGCAAAGTAAAAATAATAATAAAAGAAAGATGCATATAAACTCATATCTTGTTTTTCTGATGTACAGTCACATTATATAACTGTTTCTTTTGCAAAAGTAAAGTTTTCATTTCATTCCACCAAACAATATGATAGTTTTCTTTCATAAAAAATAAAGATTTGAAAGATTACCTCACTTCAAATGTCAAACACACATCATTCTCTCGGGCCTCTCTATATGTTTGCACCATACTTTAATTTGACCCATTTCGTCGTCTGTTTTGATTCTATTCAGCTTGCAAAATGATAGGAATCAGAGGCTAAAAACTTTTATTTCATTTTCTCGTTATTTTTCTTCCAAAAAACTTGCAAAAGGGGGTCATAATTTTGTATCTTTGTAACTGATATCTAAAATCATTCCGAAAGCACACGCTCTGGATGTTTTAAGGGTAACAATAAGATTTGCTTTTGTTCAGCAATACCAACTAACTGTGTCTCAACATGAGTCATAGCAGGGGATTGTTGGATAAAAAGAGATACACATTATTAATATAAGGATAACATTATTTCAGCTAATAAAAATACCATTAAATCTTATGGATATGGAAAAAACAATTAAAATGACGGGCAACAAGACAGCTCGCAACAGGCACAACACTGGCAGTTCACAACTTCATTTGCGTCTTGAACTTTCGTTTCTAAACTCATATGACATGGCAATGCTAAAAGAAAAATATAGTATTGCCGGCTGGGGCGTTGCCATTTACATGATGAAATTTCTGTTAGAACGACGCACTAACTGTCGTGCTCCGCTCTATGCTATCTCTGAAATTGCCCATGGTTGTCACAAAAGTCCTAAGTTTGTATTGCAACTGATCAATGACTTCCCTTCATTGTTCCAAATTGAAAGCAACAAAAAGGTATTTTATAGTCCGTTTTTACAGCAACTTTTTGGCGAATGTTCAGCAAGGAATGAAGAGACAAACGATAGTTTAGAAAAATTAACAAATAGGCATATTGATAATCAATCACTTAGCCTTCCTAAGAACAAAGAACTAAAACAAGAACAAAGAACGACGAAAGAGAAAAAGAGAAAGCCCTCCCCCAACCCCTCACAAGGAGGGGAGTTCGACGCCGACGAAGGTTGTTTGATGAAGAATTCCGATGCTGACGCAACTTTGAAGCATGAGGAAGTAGCTCGTAATGTAGTGGCTATGAGTCAGACTTCCCCAACAGAAGGGGCCACCAAACAGCACGAAGCAGGCGTTAGTCGTGAGCTATTGGCAAAACTCTATCAAGATAACGACTACATGATGTGCCTCGAACGCATTGGGAATCTGGCTGTGCGCACAAACTGTATTGTGCGGCGCAACCTGCTCTTTTGGTTCTATCACTACTGCCAGTCGCATGGGAAACTGGTCAGAGAGGAGGCTGATGCCAAGGACTATCTATCCAATTTGATGCGTCCCGGCAGTAATACGCGTGCCCAATTTATGGCTTATCAAAACAAGATTTATGCTATTGAATGGGAGAAGAAACATGCTTCTGGACAAGAAAATAATGGTAAGACGAACGTCATAAACCCTGCAAATGGCTATCCACAAAGTCCGTTTGCAACCCTTTCGTATAGCTAAGTCAGACAACTTTGAAAGAGGTTGTGCTGCCACATGCTGCACTTTATTGGCTGATTCAGCCCGTAAAGTGATGAACCTCACGTGGATAAGCACAATGAAAAGAAAGAAAATACCTCACAAAAAAGATTGGATAAAAGAAAGAGATATTGTATCTTTGCCTATAATCTATTCATCCTTGTGCCACAAACATTGTGCTTTGTGCCTCGAAAGTCAAGGATATGATTTGACAAAAAAATGATTGTTGAAAACAAAAAAGACTGAACATGAGAAAACTACTGATGCTGATGATGACACTCATTGTGGTAATCTCGTTTATACATTGTACGGCTAAACCCAAGGATAAGGCTGAAACTATGGCACAACAACCAGCGACCTTGCCCACAAAATATGATAGTGTGCTGACAAAGGAGCAGTTAAAGGACATGGGGATTGATTGGAACACGCTCAAAAAACACCTGACTTTGCAAGACAGAGCCTGGTATGGTGGAGACTTTAGAGACGACCAATCCAAGCCAAGATATGTGCCTACACGCGAAGATTTCGACCTAACAATTCCGTTGGTTGAATACTATTTGCAGACACATGGCTACCAAAAGCCTTCTGAAGAAGTGTTTCTTAGGCAGATACAACAGGTTTATGGCAAGAAAATTAGCCTTCAATCGCGCGCATATCAGCCTTTATGGAGTGACAACGACTATGATTTTGCGTCAAATTATTTTGCATTATGTTCATCGAGAATCATCACTTTCAACTGGCTTCTCAATGATATGGTGTCGATAAAAGGCAATAAGGTCGTCTTGGATCCATGCTTTTTCAAACAGATTTTGGCGCTAAACAACTTTGTTTTCTATGAAAAGGCGACGGCTTTCAACTACCTTAAACACATGAATGCCAACAGCTTTAGCAACAATTATGGGGGAATTGGCGACATTTATGGGGGACAAGAGATGCTGCATGACCTCTTTTATAAGGATAATTATTATGGGAATGCCATACTCAATCAATGGGTTTTCAAATCAAATGAAGAGTCTGAGCTCGGCTTTTTCCAAAGAATCTTCGTAAAGTCTGCCACCAACAAGCTCGTGGTTCATTTGCCTTTAATTGAAACGATCGAAAGAAACACAACAGGAAATGACCATGATTATTATGATCATCATTTCGCTTTGTATGTGATGGAGTTGCTAAGAGATAATAAAAATAATGTTTATCACTTCAACCTTGAACAGAAAGCACGAATCTTTTGCTATTTTGCGAACTCGGAATATAGGATTCGTAACCGATATAAAGACTTCATGATGCCCGATGATCCCGATGCAAGCTGGGACCAAACTGCCTGGACTTCGGTGATGATGGAGGATTGTAAGGAGATTTATAACACTGCACGTGCCAATAATTTCTATGGCATTTGCAAACCCAATATGCTGAAAGAAATGGCTGAGAAATGGGGAGTGAGGGAGTATAATTAAAGAAATGAGGACGGAAAATGAAAAAGAAGAGCAAAGAATAAAGCCACTCTACCTGCCTGGTTGAATACAAACAGACGCACAGCGAAAGCCACGTCGCCTGTTTTATTGCTTGATTCTTTCCTCTTCTTTATGTTGTATAACTGCTTAGAAACTAAAGTTTACCGTTGCAGCGACATCGTTTAAACGCTTTGAATCATTTATTCTTGGATACTTCTTCAACATATTGCAGAAGCCGATGTGAGCCTGAACACCAAAGCGCCAATGCTTTCCTGTTTGATAATAAACACCGGGCTGGATACCAAAGTCAAAGTTTTTATACATCTTTTTGTCGTTTAACTCATCCTGAGGATTGGCATCTGTATAATAAGTACTATTCGAAGTAAGGAATGAAAAGACTGGACCAAGCTCGGCAACAAAGCCTTTTTCACCACGCGCATGCTGGTGATATTGCAACAAAACGGGTACATCAATAAAAGAACAATCATCAGATCCTATGCCATCGACATCGCCTTTGAAAGGATCATCGAATACAGTTCTATAAGAAACCCCAGGCATAACCGACCAGTTTTCAGACAGATAATAATTCAATCCATAGCCAATTCGGAAAGAATAATGTACATTGTTCTCCGCCAAACTGGCCACTCCTACGCCTAAATTGAAGTTATGTTCAATCTTATGTTCCTGTGCATGGCTCACAAAAACAAGGCATAAAGCCAACATTGTGGTAATAAATTTGCGGTTCATAAATATAAATAAAGATTTAATTAAACTATTTCCTTCTATGCATGCAAATTTAATCAAACAACGATTTGCAACCAAATATTCAATGTTCTTTTTTTAATCGATATGTAAAAAAAACAAATTACACAAAAATCTATAACATTTTACAAGCTAATGTTAAACTAATCAAAAGCCAAAACGCTTTATTCACAATCTTCTATACACAGTAAACGCTGCATGCTGCCTAAGCATACAGCGCCTAAGGGGATAAAGCCCGACGGCTTCTTAAAAATTATTTCCTGAATAAACCTCCTTAACAACTATAACCTATCGAATCTAAATTGAAGTTTTATTAATGCGAATCTTAATTATTACACTAAATAGAGACGTTTCGCTTCTTGCCTTTCGACGCCTCGAATACATTCCTATTAAGATGAGATTCACTCGTCTTTATTATCAACAGAATCACTTTCTATCTGACACAAAAATAGAGAAAGCAAAACAAAAAAGCAAGCATTGGTACAAAGTTTAACATTGTTGGCGAACACATATCAATGCTTAACAACTATAATTTGACAAAGTTCACCAAGCAATGTAACTAACAAAGTATCTGCAATATACGCTCTGCACTTCGTCCATCCCATCGATCGGGAATACCAGCTGCCTTCCATCGTCCGGCAATCATATCCGAAACATAAGTGCGAAGCTGTTCAGGATCCTCACCAACCAAGACATTTGTGCCCACTTTTACCGTCTCGATATGTTCTGTATAGCTGTTTAGCGTGATACAAGGAACTTGATTAAACGTTGCTTCTTCAGCCACATTACCGCTATCAGTGATGATTCCTGCCGCGTGAGCAGTAATATATCCAAAGTCAAGATAACTCTGAGGAGGAACCAAAGTGATGACAGATGGGTAACTTGTTTCAGCCAAAATCTCTTTCACAATGGCTGCAGCCTTCCCGCGAAGTGGAGCAATAATGGGGAAGGTTGCATCCTTTAGTCCACCTATAATAGCCCTAATCAGCTCTGAAAGATGGGCTTTATTTTCAATTAAAGCCTTGCGATTGAGCGTGAAAACAAGGTATCTATGGTCATCAAGTCCAAGCTTATCAAGGATAGCGGGACGCTTAAGACGACCATGATTGTAGCGAAGATTGTCGATAAGGATATTCCCTACCATGTAAACCTTACTCAATTCAGCCCCTTCTTTATTAGCAATGTTGTTGTTACTAATTCCAGCTGTGAAGAGAATATCACTCAAACCATCAATAACAAGGCGGTTAATCTCCTTCGGCATACTAATGTCAAAGCTTCTCGTTCCAGCCGCAATATGAGCTAATTTGATTCCTTGTTTCTTAGCAACTATGGCTGCTGCCATCGTACTTGCAAGGTCATCAACGACAATTACAACGTCCGTTGGGTGCTGCTGTAAATACAATTCAAACTTCGACATGACTTGACCTGTGAGTTCATTCAGGTTCTCACAGTCAACCCCTAAATACATATCAGGCCGACTTATCTCTAAATCATTGAAGAGAGATGGCTCAAGTGAAGGGTCGTCTTCAGTCCCGGTGTAAATCAACTGATAGTTAACTCCACCGAAATGTTTATTGTTTCTTATAGCGCGTATAATCGGAGCAACCTTCATTAAGTTAGGGCGTGCACCGCAAACGATAGCAATATTCATAGTTAAGTGTTTTAATACAAAAGTAAGAAAATATCACGAGACCATGAAACAAAAGTCAAATTAATTTCTTATTCGCCTTTGAAAAGTTCTTTAATTCCACCAATACTTCCCATAAGATTCGACGCTTCATAAGGCAAGAACACCGTCTTGTTCTTATCACCTTGGGCTAACTCCTGCATCATTTGAATGTACTTCTGCGCAAGTAGATAGTTGGCAGGGTTCGTACTCTTACCAACGGCCTCTGTAATCTTAGCGATTGCGATAGCTTCTGCCTCAGCTTTGCGAA
The DNA here is from genome assembly GCF_000477535.1 of Segatella salivae F0493. Classification (NCBI taxonomy): domain Bacteria; kingdom Pseudomonadati; phylum Bacteroidota; class Bacteroidia; order Bacteroidales; family Prevotellaceae; genus Segatella; species Segatella salivae. Next base: position 68,986 of record NZ_AWGW01000026.1, on the reverse strand, counting down.
TACGTGCAGTCGCTTCACCCTCTGCATTGAGAATAAATTGCTGCTTGGCAGCCTCTGCTTTGTTGATGATGGCCGCCTTATCACCTTCACTTTGCAAGATTTGCGCCTGCTTATCACCCTCACTTGTCAAGATGGTGGCACGCTTATTGCGCTCGGCTTGCATTTGTTTCTCCATGGCTTGAAGCACACTTTGTGGAGGAGTTATATCCTGAAGTTCGACACGATTGACTTTAATTCCCCATTTGTTTGTGGCATCATCCAACACGCCGCGAAGCTTTGTATTGATAACATCACGGCTTGTCAGTGTCTGATCCAATTCCATTTCGCCAATGATATTACGCAAAGTGGTTTGTGTTAACTTCTCAATTGCGTTCGGAAGATTATTAATTTCATAGACAGCCTTAAAGGGATCAACAATCTGGAAATAGAGTAAAGCGTTGATTTGCATTTGAATGTTGTCCTTGGTAATTACATTCTGGCGTGCAAAATCATACACCTGCTCACGCAAATCAATGGTATTAGTATAGACATAACGCCCATTGTGCAACGCCACAATAGTCTTTGTGCGGTCTACAAAGGGGATAATCAGGTTAATACCAGGTTTAAGTGTGGCAAAATACTTACCCAAACGCTCCACAATACGAGTCTCACTTTGTGGAATAATAACTACAGTCATCTTGATAAAAATAATGGCTAATACTACAAATACAGCCAATGCATAATAAATTCCCATACGTTTAATTTTATGTTATTCGTTAAAGATTAAATTAATTTCACTGTGACAATGATTGAATCACGGCCAATAATTTCTACCTTATTGCCTTTTTTAATTTCTTGTGGGACCTGACTGACTGCCTTCCACTCGTCACCATCCACTTTCACATAACCGCTTCCACCTGCCGGAATGGCTTCAATGACGATTCCAATCCTACCAATCAATGCGTCGGCATTACTGAGACGGTTTTCACCGTAGGCGTGAAAACGATGCAAAATCTTGGGACGTATGAGCCAAATACTTAGGACTGAGCAGACAGCGCCTATCAAAATCTGGGCCCAGAAAGGCAAAAAGAACGAAGAGCCCAAAGAAAACAGAGCACCAATAGCCAAACAAGTGATGAAGAAATCACCCGAACTCAATTCCAAAATAAGGCAACTAAAAATGATGATTGCCCAGAAAATCCATAAGTTACTTACGATATAATCTATCATGGCTATGATTATTTAAAGATGAAACACTATATAAATTACTATCTAAAAAGGGGACTTCTGTTGTCAAATCCCTACGCTCTCCTCCCCGATGAGGAAAGAGAGAGCCGGAATTCCCTATATTTATCTTCTTCGTTTACTGGTTTTCTTCTTGCCAGCACTAACTTTCATTGTCGGAACTGACTTCGAAGCATAACCTGAAGCCTCATAATACTTCATAGCAGTTGGCATCCATTGCTGAATAGCAGCTATACGTTTGGCATCACTTGGGTGGTCACTGAACATGTCATTACTATTATTACTGCCACTCTGTGCAGCCATTCTTTGCCAGAAAGGCACTGCCTCACGTGGGTCATATCCAGCCATTGCCGCAAAGATTAGACCAATATGATCGGCTTCTGTCTCGTTATCTCGGCTATAACGTAGATTGGCAAAACTGAATCCTTGCTGTGCAACCGCACCGGCTAAATCGCCTACTGACTGGCCCGCTATAGCCCCAAGAATCTGACTTCCGATTTGAGTTCCATAGCTTTGGCGTATCTTTTTCGACATCTGTTCAGCGCTATGCTTTGCTACAGCGTGTGCAATCTCGTGACCAAGTACGATAGCCAACGAGGCTTCATCTTGCGTTACAGGCAACAAACCCTCATAAACCACAATCTTACCCCCTGGCATACAGAACGCATTTACATTCTTATCGGCCACAAGATTGAACTCCCATGCGAAGTTCTTAATCTCATCTGCAGCACCATTATTACGCAAATAAGCCTCTACCGCAGTAGCCAATCGACGGCCAACACGCTTTACCATAGCCGTGTTTGCAGCGTTTGTAGACAGCGTTGCGCTTCTCATATACTTGCTATATTCCTCTTTACTAAGACTCAACACTTGTGCATCACTCACCAACAGCGAATGTTTTCGACCTGTCACAGGCACAGTTTGTGTCGTTCCACATGCTGCCATGACCAACGAAACAGCCAAGATGAGCAGCATACTACTTACTTTCTTCATATCCTTTTCAATCTCTAATTTAACAATTATATTGTTGCAAATATAATCTAAAAAGTGAGAATAACAAAGAAAAAACATTATTTTTCAGTATGTTTTGCATTCTCTCATGTCTTCATCCCCCTCCACCGGTTTGCAAAATGAATGTAATCAGGCGATGAAATGGGCTGGATGACACCGCCAAATGGCCCTTTTCACGAGACGAAATGCACCACTTTTCTTTCCTCTATAAATTAAGGTGAGAAATAAGGCATAAGTTTCAACGAACCTCTTTATTATCAGCCATTTAGCAACAGGATTCTTCACTTATCAAAACACGACGCATTCGGATAAACAAAGCCCCATGGAAACTCGCTTAAACATGGTCCTTCTTATATTGAGAAGGCAAACAACCATATTGCTCTTTGAAGAACTTAGAGAACTGCTTTGGCGACAATCCCGTCTTATAAGCAATCTCTGCAACCGACATCTCTCCCTGTTGCAGCAACCGAAGCCCATGTTGCAATCGAATGGTCCGCATGAATTCAAGCGGAGCCTGCCCCGTTTCACTCATCAACTTCTTATAAAGTGCACTGCGACTAAGGTTCATCTCCTCACTGAAACGCTCCACACTAAACGCTGCATCAGCCAAATGTGCCTCTACAATCGCTGTTGCCTGGGCTATCAAACGATTGTCGCCTTCAGACAATGGCATTTCATCCGGCATCAAATGGGTAGTAAGCGCAGAAGAATCTGGCACAGATGGCTTTTCAAGTTGTTTTTGATAGGAAATAAAAAGCTTTGATGTCAACCACCCCACAAGGCCACAAAAGACAACATATAAGCAGATTGCCCACCACGAAAGCCAAAGAGGAGATTTGACATCAAACTGTAAAGTGGTCATGATGTCTTCGTTTCCGTCAAGCACCTTCACTTGCAAGGTGTAATGACCAAAGGGCAACTGGCCTAAGTTGATACAATTATCATTGGCCGTAACCCATTCATCTTCAAGCTTATATGCAAATTTTAGTGGAGCAGCATGCACATAATCTAAAGTAGAAACAAACAATTCTATCTCGTCATTATGTTCAAAAGTCAACGCCTTTAACTGATTTCCACCGAAAGGAATCATCTTACCATTCACCCGTAATTCGGTGAAAAATAACTTCCGGCTCGTCATTCTATCTTCCAAAGCAGCAGGAGTCAGACGAAGATATCTTCCACATCCGCCTGCAAGAATATCCCCTTTGTCCGTACAATAAATGGCTTTCTTGCAGAAAGTGATGTGCTCAAAGCCGTCAGCATCAATGAATTTTCGGAAATGAAAGCGATAGTCCTTGTTGCTATTTCTATCTACTCGCACATTGAAAAGCGCATCACTGGTGGTTAACCACACTTGCCCTTGATGGTCACATGTGATGGCCAACACATTGTTCATGTCATCTTGCGCGCCAAAAACTTTCAAAAGATTGAAATGTTTGTCGTAGATTCGCACTTCATCATTCATACAAACCCACCTCAGCCCCCTTGAATCAATACACAACGCATTGATAGAAGCTGTCTTCAACGCCTCTAATGGCACCGCTTGAAGATGTTTTTTAGCGTTTAACGTATATAGCCCTGTGCTTGTAGATATAAGCAAAAGGTCTTCTTTTTCGCTATATACCATATCAGTAATAGCATTGGTTCGGAGTACCGAATTTGTGAAAGTATAGTTCTTAAACCCTCCCTTCATGGGGAGTTCACATAGTCCATTCATCGTGCTTCCTATCCAAAAATTACCTTCTTTGTCTTGAATGACTCGCCGTGCATAGGCCAGCTGACTATATTTTTGCCATACCGGAGTGATTGTTCCCCGTTCATCCATGCGCAAGATACCTCCACCATAGGTTCCAATATACATGCTTTTATCTTGTGCCAAACGGCCTCCTATGACCAAATCAGAGGTCAAAGAAGAATTGTTTTTTGTGAAATGCGCCCCCGTATCGGCACAAAACAGGCCATTACCATCATAACCTATCCAAAGTTTTCCATACGAATCCTGACAAAAGAAGCCTATATCCTCTTTATAAGGTGTATTGAAAACTGTCATCCCTGCATGATTAACGGGGGCGAAAGATGCACCTAATTTAGACGTACCCACCCATGCTATGTTCTCATTATCAATATAGATGGCGCTCACATGATTGCTTGCCAACGAATAGGAAGAGAGGTCATTATGAACAATTCTATTTGATGTGCCGTCTTCATCTCTTACGATTATGCCATCACTATTCGTGCCTATCCACAGGTTTCCCTGCTGATCTTCATCCATAGACATAACATTTTCATCACTCATTTTCTTGACTTCAGCATGAGAAGACAGCTTTGTTTCGCGCAAACAAAAGAGGCCCGGCACATACTTATCATATAACCACAGGTTGTGTTTGCTATCTTGAAACATGTTCAAATCCTTTATTTGACGACTTAAAGGATATGAACCCATGAAATAAATACTATTTTGTCGGGGATTCACCCGATAGACTTTCCCTTGATTTGTCAATACAAAAGCAACGCCATCCCTACAAGAAACCGAGATAATCTTCTCTTTTATAGGCATCGAAAAGAGGCGATGATCATCAAAAACATAATAGTAAAGTACACCTGTTGAAGTACACCACAGATTGCGATCTGCGTCAACAAACACAGCACCCTGGCTGCGAACACCTAAACGCGCCAGTCTTTTTGCAGCATCATTACAAATGCCATCGCTCTCCTTATCATAGCAAAACAGCTGCCCATCAAGCGTTGTTATCCATAAGGTTTGACGTTTATCTTGAGCAATTCTGAGTATATTGTTGTTGAGCTTTCCATCTTTTTGCACAATATTATAATTGCGAATGCGGAACCCATCATAGCGAGAAAGGCCATTGAGTGTGCCCAACCATACGAAACCCTGACTATCTTTTACAATAGATCGCACATAGTTGTCACTCAATCCCATTCGAAGGTCTATGCTCCGAAAGCTGTATTGTGCACTCACAGGAGTCACTATAACAACAATAATGGAAAGAAGAAATAAACGAAATGTCTTATTCATGCCTTTGATTAAAATCACTTAATGTAACAAAGTTGCAAACAAGTAAGTTTCATTTGTTTGTGTTTATGCTATGAAATACTTGTGTATGTTCTGCATACAAAGATAAGAAAAAGAGTCAAATCAGCCTCCCTTTTGAGTAATTTTTATTCCCAAATGTGTATTTCGCCATAAAGGAAAACTTCAAAATCAATCGAAGAACACACTATAATGAAGTTATACTATCTTTGAATCGCAAAGAAATACCAGCTATCAGACGTATACAACGGACGTAACTCTTGCTGCTGGTGAAACCAAGCATGTCGACTTACCATTCAAAAACCTTCGAGAGCCGGGATTTTATAAGCTCATTGCGAATGTAAATAACAACGATGTGTGCTCCTATAATATTGGTTTTGACCCACAAAATGTACCCATTAAAGCTACAACTCCTAATGATTTTTGGACCTATTGGGAAGAAGGATTAAAAGAATTGGCCTCAACCAAAGCCGAATTCAAGATGGAAGAACTGAAAGATGAATGCAGATGACAACCAAAATACTATGAGTTCATCCTCTCAACTCGCGGTCAAATGCTCAACTATCGCGAGCCAAACCTAACCGATAATGTGTATGGTCGTGACAAAACTACAGGTAAAACAGACTACTATTCCTATGGCTGGGGCGATAAAGAAAAGCATTATTATCGAGGAGCATACCTTGATTGTGTCAGAGCTATCGACTTTGTGAAGAGCCAAACAAAAGTAGATCAAAAGAACATCTATGCTACAGGAGGAAGTCAAGGAGGCTGCTTCACCTATGTTGCAGAAGGATTAACGCGTGCATTCAAAGCCATTGCACCCTCTATAACAGGGCATGCTGACTTTGAAGAAGGCATGAAAATAGTGAATTGGCCACGTGCAAACTTCTTGGCAGCCAAGGCAAAATTGGGAATGAACGATGACGAAATGAATCGCTTTAATGCTTATTTCGATGTGATGAACTTTTCTGCTCATATCACCTGTCCCGTCATTACATGCTTCAGTCTGCAAGACACCACAGACCCAACACGCACAAACCTCGCACCATTCAACTTGTTATCTCAGGTTAAAAGCGAGGATAAGGTTTATATTATCAATCCATTTTTAGGCCATGCTACACCCGCAGAATGGAACAAAAGATACTTAGCCTTCTTCGAAAAATACTATTCTGAGAAAGATCCTACTGGCATTAGGCCTATCAATTTTTATGCTTATACCAATAAACAAACGATTATCTATGATCTCATGGGCAGAAAAACACTTCACCCTGGCAAAGGAATCTATATTGTAAATGGAAAGAAAATTTTAGTCAAATAAAACGTAATCTGAGGCTCAATCAATGAAGTTACAGGCTAACGCTATTGATTGAGTCTCACCTTCTCTTTTGAAAAGAGAGAGAAAAGAACACAAACAATAAAAGAGAAGCTCTGAATTGAACTTCTCTTTTATTGTGACTTCGCTGGGATTCAAACCCGGAACCTTCTGATCCGTAGTCAGATGCTCTATTCAGTTGAGCTACGAAGCCATCCGTTTAGGATGCAATGAAAAGTGACTTCGCTGGGATTCAAACCCGGAACCTTCTGATCCGTAGTCAGATGCTCTATTCAGTTGAGCTACGAAGCCATTTCCTTAATTGCGTGTGCAAAGGTAATACTTTTTATTAAATAACCGAAAACAAAGCCCTAATAAATATTACAATTAACGTTTATTAATTGTTTTCATACCATTATTGATAGCGATATACAGATAATATGCAATAATAAGAGCGCAAGGAGAAATGGGAAGCATGAGCAAAGAAAAAGCCCATTGCAAAATGAAATGATTCATTCTGCAATGAGCTTTGACTGATTTTATCGTCTGTTTCCTATGGAATTACCACACGAAATGACTGCTTTTCCATCTTATTTAATCATGTCTACCGAGCGTTTTAGGAACTCGTCGAGCGCCTTTCCCTTAAGCATTCCGTTTTGAAGGAGGGCAAGGTCTATAAGCTGATGAACGACATTATTGCCTTTTGCATAAGCCTCAATCACCTCAGTTTGCTTATTCTTCTGCTCATCAACAGCCTTTTCGGTATTCTGCAGGTCGTCTTTCTCTTCCTGAGTCAACTCTTCTGGCTTCTTCTTATCCTGGCTCTGACGAAGTGCTGCAAGGCGTGCTTGCTGGCCTTTCAGCTCACTTAATATAGGTTTCAAAGCCTCTGCTGTGTTATTATTGCAGTCATTAAGCACCTGTTTTACAAGCACATGATCACTATTTAACACTAAAGTGAAGCTATCAGGCATCTGTTGATAGAAGCTCATTCCAGGCTGAAACTGACTCATTTGCTTCATACGGCGCATATATTCATTTTGAGTAATGACAACAGGTTGATTGTTTTCACCTAATGATTGAACTTCAACATTGAACTCAACTTTATCGAGTTTTGGCATTTGTGAACGGAAAACCTGACTCAAATTATCGCTATCTTCCGATGAGATGTCAGTCTGTTTCTGGTCTGATTTCACTATAAGTCTGTCAACAATATCGGCATCTACGCGTGTGAAACGAGACTTTTCAAACTTCTGTTCAAGCATGCTTACCAATGGAGTATCAAGCTGTCCATCAAGCAACAACACGTTATAGCCTTTATTCTTTGCAGCCTCTATGTAGGTGTATTGCTCCTCAACATTGTTTGCATAGAGATAAACCAAATAACCATCCTTGTCAGTTTGCTCATCCTTGATAAGCGTTTTGTATTCTTCAAACGTGAAATGTTTCCCATCAACATCCTTGAACAACGCGAAATCCTTTGCGCGATCATAGAAGTCTTCCTGTGAAAGCATACCATAGTTGATAAAGAGTTTCAAGTTGTCCCACTTCTCTTCATAAGCCTTTCTGTCTTCTTTGAAGATACTTTGCAAGCGATCTGCCACCTTCTTTGTTATGTAAGTAGAGATCTTTTTCACGTTTGCATCGCTCTGCAAATAGCTGCGACTAACGTTCAATGGGATATCCGGTGAATCAATAACTCCATATAACAACGTCAAGAATTCAGGCACAATGCCCTCTACATGGTCTGTAACGAACACCTGATTGCAATAGAGTTGAATCTTATTTCGTTGCAAATCAATGTTATTTTTGATACGTGGGAAGTAGAGAATACCCGTGAGATTAAACGGATAATCCACATTCAAATGAATCCAAAATAAAGGTTCATCCTGCATAGGATAAAGCTCTTGATAGAACTTTTTATAGTCTTCGTCTTTCAATGTTGACGGAGCTTTCGTCCAAAGTGGTTCGATATCATTGATAACATTGTCTTTATCTGTGTCGACCATCTTGCCATCTTTCCACTCTTGTTTCTTGCCAAAGACGATTGGAACGGCCATAAACTTGCAATACTTATTAAGCAGTTCCTCAATCTTCTGCTTGTTCAAGAACTCTTTGCAGTCATCACTGATGTGAAGAACAATATCACTTCCGCGGCTCTCTTTGTCTACTTCAGTTATCTCATAGGCTGGAGTTCCATCACAAGTCCACTTGAATCCTTTACTTCCTTCCTTGTAAGAACGCGTTATTATGTCAACACGATCGCTCACCATGAAGCTCGAATAGAAACCTAATCCGAAATGACCAATAATGGCGTTAGCATTATCTTTATATTTATCTAAGAAGTCACTAACTCCTGAAAAGGCTATTTGATTGATGTATTTCTCAATCTCTTCTTCGGTCATACCAATACCATTATCGCTGATAGTGATAGTCTTTGCCTCTTCATCAAGCTTGACATTCACCTTCAAATCACCGAGTTCGCCTTTAAACTCGCCTTTATCTGCAAGGGTCTTTAACTTCTGAATAGCATCTACACCATTACTAACCATCTCGCGTAAGAAGATCTCATGGTCTGAATAAAGAAACTTTTTGATGACGGGGAAGATGTTTTCTGTGGTAACCCCGATATTTCCTTTCTGCATAATATATAATGTTTTAATTTTCTGTTCACGACAAATACAAACACCGTGCCAACTGACAGGCTGGCACATATTGCCCTATCCACCACTCCATTTATGTCAGTTTTATTCATGTTTTCAATGAGAACACAATGCATCTTATTAGCCTTTTTTAAACTTTCAAGAGGATATTATTTTATATATTCTATTAATTTTGCACTCAATTAATAAAATATTTAAAGATGAATTCAGGATTATCTACGCACAAAAAGCTTACCGCTATGGGGCTGCTCATTGCAATCGGAATTGTATTTGGTGACATTGGAACGTCCCCACTCTATGTCATGCGCACCATATTGCGGGCTAATCCTCACTTCGATGCTAACTATATCTTGGGTGCAGTGTCGTGTATTATCTGGACGTTAACACTTCAAACGACGTTGAAATACGTGATTGTAGCCCTCAGAGCCGATAATAAAGGTGAGGGAGGTGTACTTGCGCTCTTCACCTTAATCCGCAAACGAGGCTACCATTGGCTATTTATTGTGGCCATACTTGGGGCAAGTACGTTGATTGCTGATGGGGTTATTACGCCTGCAATCACTGTAACCTCAGCAATAGAAGGACTACATGGGCTATCAACGGATATTCCTATTGTGCCTATTGTGCTGTTTATCATCTCAACAGTATTCTTTATTCAACGCTTTGGAACGGGCTCTATTGGCACCTATTTTGGGCCATTCATGTTGGTTTGGTTCTTACTTTTGGGAATATTGGGTATGATTCACGTTGTGGATTACCCCTATATCATCAAAGCATTCAACCCATATTATGCCATAAAACTACTGGCTTCAAGCCCCGAATGGTTCTTAATTCTCGGTGCGGTGTTCCTTTGTACAACAGGAGCCGAGGCACTTTACTCTGATCTTGGGCACTGCGGACGACGCAATATCACGATAAGTTGGATCTTCGTTAAAGTCATACTCATCCTCAACTACATGGGACAAGGCGCATATATTGTTAGTCATTCTGCATCCATGCACATGGGAATCAATCCTTTTTACGCCATCATGCCCAACTGGTTACTCATCCCTGGTATCATCATGGCTACCGGAGCAGCTATCATTGCCAGTCAAGCGCTCATCAGTGGATGCTTTACTATCTTCAGCGAAGCAGTCCATTTAAACTTCTGGCCGACGATGAAGTTCAAGTATCCTTCAATAGATAAGGGGCAAATCTATATCCCACGAATTAATAATCTGCTTTATATTCTGTGCATCATCACCGTACTTCTCTTCCAAACTTCAGCCCACATGGAAGCGGCTTACGGGCTATCCATCACCATAACCATGCTCACAACAACGGTTATGTTGGCTGTATATTTGAAACAACGCTTCACACCGCATTGGCTCGTTATTGCCTTCTTGCTGGTCTATCTCCTTATAGAAGGCTTCTTCTTCCTTGCTAATCTCACAAAGTTTGCACATGGAGGTTGGTTCACAATCATGTTGGCTCTCATCGCAGGTAGCACGATGTATATCTGGTATCGCGCATGGAACATTCGACGGAAATACTTGAAATTCAAGAGACTTTCAGACTATTATGACATCATTCGCGACCTAAAGGCAGACGAAACCATACCTAAATATGCCACAAATCTTGTCTATATACGGCAGTCTGACAGCGATGATATGGTAGAAGACAAGCTCATTTATTCTATCATCAACAAGCAACCTAAGCGCGCCGACCATTATTTCTTAGTGCATTTCAGCAATGATGATGCGCCCGATACACTGAATTATACGTGTCACGAGCTGATAGAACAAACACTATATGCCATCAACATACGCGTAGGTTATCGTGTAAACCCATTGATGACGCTATATCTTCGTCAGATTGTTGAAGACCTTATTGCGCAACATCGCTTTGATATTCGAAGCTGCTATCCCTCACTTCGCAAGCACAATATAGCCGGAGATTTCCGCTTTATCGTTCTACATCGCATCTATTATGCATCAACTGTCGTGAGCGCTTCAGACAATTTCATGCTACATCTCTTTGGCTTCATCCGCCACATCGGTATCGACGACGAGCAAGCCTTAGGCTTAGACACGAGTAATGTCACCGTAGAGCGAGTGCCATTTGTCATCAACAATAAATACAAGCAACGCATCACACGATGTGAATAAACACAGGGTGTGAGCGTCATCATGCCAGACCATCGGCCTTACGCATTTCAATGATTCTCTCTTATTTTAGAGGCTATCAATCAGCAAGCTGAATATCGCGATTTCAAAGCGTTATTTTCACCAAACAAAATCAATCATTTTGCAGCATAATATGAATGAAAACATCGCGCAAAATGATTGATATTAAAGTGCAATTCAATAGGAACGAGAAGATTTACAAATCTTTATCTCAAAAGCGTAGTGCCCAAAAGACAGAAGAAAAAGATTGATAGTCGCACAAAGTTCACATGATAAGCCAACAATAATTCTATCATTTTTTAGTGTACAAGCACTTGATTTTATTCCTCATATTTCGTAACTTTGCTACCCAGAACCATACTATTATAAAGAAAAATTGAAAACAAAATCATCTCAAACACCAACATTCATGAAACAACAACCAACAAACCACGACCTCACACGCTGCGCTTGGGCCAACAGTCACCCCCTCTTACAACACTATCATGACGAAGAATGGGGCGTACCTGTACACGATGATTGCCTTCTTTTCATGTATTTGCTAATGGAATCCATGTCGTGTGGTTTGTCATGGTTACTGATGTTGAAGAAAAAAGAGATTTTCCGCACCTGTTTTGCAAACTTCGATTACAAGATTGTTGCCACGTTTTCGACCGATGATATTAATCAGATTTTGTCAACAGAGGGTATGATTCACAGCGAACGAAAGGTGAAAGCTATGATTGAAAACGCTCGTGCATTCTGCCAAGTACGCAAAGAATACGGCACATTTGATGCCTATATATGGAGCTTTACGAAAGGAAAATCAAAACAATATGCTTCACATCAGCAACATCCCTGCGTGAGAAACACACTCAGTGACCATGTTGCGAAAGACTTAAAAAAGCGTGGTTTCAAATATGTTGGAACGATAATCATTTATAGTTTCCTACAAGCCATTGGCATAATCAACGACCATGAGCACACATGTTTCCGCTATTCTAAGGATTAAAAGTTAGCTTTGAGCCAAGAAATTCATTGAAAAGATTTGCACATTTCGATATTTTTCACGAATATTGCAAAAGAAATTAACTTAAACTGTGAGGCGCTTTTACACCTAACAGCACACCTATTATTAAACACCTAACTATGAAAAAGAAACTGTTTACGCTTTTGTTGCTTGCCATTTCACTATCCGTGCATGCACAACACTTCATTAAAGATGCCGCTTTCAGACAAAAAGTAGAGGCCGCATGGAAACAAAAGATGGACCTCATTGGCTGGAAATATTGGGAAGATAAAGGTCAGAAAGCCACTCCAGAAGAGGAAGAAGCGTTGAAGTTCCTATATGCTTACATGCCCATTGCAGACGCAACAGACTATCCCAAGGCTTATCATCTCAAGAATGTACAGGCTGCTTTCCGCACACAAAAAGAGACTGCATGGGGTAAACAGATTCCAGAGTTGTTGTTCAGGCACTTTGTTTTGCCGATGCGTGTAAACAATGAACCCTTAGATAGCTCACGCGCTATCTTCTATAATGAATTAAAAGAGCGCGTGAAAGGAAAGTCGATGAAAGACGCAATCTTGGAAGTTAACCACTGGTGTCACGAGAAAGTAACCTATGAACCCTCTGATGCACGAACCTCTTCTCCGCTCCAATCTATCCTGACTGGACGCGGACGATGTGGTGAAGAGAGTACATTCACCGTGAGTGCACTACGTGCTATTGGTATACCTGCACGCCAAGTGTACACTCCCCGCTGGGCACACACCGACGATAATCATGCTTGGGTCGAGGCGTGGGCTGACGGAAAGTGGTATTTTCTCGGTGCATGTGAGCCCGAACCTGTGTTAAATTTAGCTTGGTTTAATGCTCCTGCATCACGTGCAATGCTGATGCACACACGTGCATTTGGTGATTATAGAGGTCCGGAAGAAGTGATGTTGCGCACTAACAACTTTACAGAAATCAATCTCATTGATAATTATGGCTGTACAGGAAGAATTGATTTTAAGGTTGTTGACAAACAAGGCAAGCCCGTTTCTGATGCAAGAGTAGACTTCAAAATCTACAATTATGCAGAGTTTTACACTGCCGCTTCTAAATATACGAATAAGAATGGACAGACGTTTCTTTCTGCCGGAAAAGGCGATATGTTTGTATGGGCATCTAAAAATGGGCAGTATGGCTATGCGAAAGCCTCTTTTGGAAAAGATAAAAACATCACTATCAAGCTTTCTTATGACGAGAAACATCCAGGAAAAGATAGCAATTTAGACATTGTTCCCCCCAAAGAAAATGTGCAAATACCTGAAGTTTCAGAAGCAGAACGGGCACAAAACAATAAGCGTTTGACTGAAGAAGACGCCATTCGCAATAATTATATCGCCACCTTTCCTACGCAGGAGAGCATGAAAGACTATGCTATTCCAGAGGCAACACCCTATATTATCAAGGCACGTGGCAACTGGAGAACAATTAAAGCGTTTGTGGAGAAACACACTATTGACCGCAAACGTGCCATAGAACTATTGAGTACACTCAGTGACAAGGATCTCCGCGACATGCCAATGTACATATTAGACGATAACATGAGTGCTCCAAGTGACCAACTTTCGCCTCGCGTTGAAAGCGAGTTAATATTGAAACCTTTCAAGAACTACTTTGCAAAAGTGTTTGATAAAGAGGCAGAAGCATTCCGGAAAAATCCTTCTTTGCTCGTGACTTGGATTAAAGAGAATATAAAAATGAATCCAGACATTCATGCAATGAGGATTCCTCAAACCCCGATCAGTGTGTGGGAAAGCCGCGTTACAGATGCTCGTAGCCGTGATATCTTCTTTGTTGACGTAGCAAGAAGCCTTGGAATTGAAGCAAGAATAGACCCTGTTACCTGGAAACTACAATATAAAAAAGGTGGCAATTGGGTAGATGTTGACTTCGATTCGGCTACAGAACAAGTGGCAAAGACAGGCACACTTGTCTTAAAATATAAGCCAACAGAATATTTAGATGACCCAAAATACTACACCCATTTCACGATAAGCAAGATTGTAAATGGGCGTACTTGGCTCATGAACTTTGACGAAGGACAGGTTGATATGGGTGGAGGCACCACATGGGCAAACATCTTTAAGAAAGGCGCTACATTGGATGAAGGAACCTATATGTTGGTTTCGGGACAGAGAATGGCTGATGGTAGTGTGATGGCACATAAATGTTTCTTCACCATCAATCCTGGAAAGACAACTGTTTTAGACCTTATTATTCGCCAAGAAACCGAGGGTGTGAAGGTGATTGGTAACTTCAACAGTGAAGATTTGTTTGAAAAAGATGGAAAAGAGGTTTCAATTCTCAGCCAAACCGGACGAGGATATTATGTTTTAGGCATTCTTGGCGTAGGACAAGAACCTACCAACCACGCACTACATGACATCGTAAAGATGAAAGAAAAAATAGAAAAATGGGGACGACCAATGGTATTGTTATTCACAAATGAAGCCGAAAAAGAAAAATTTGAAACGCAAAAGGCTGAATTTGGAAGCCTACCTCAGAAAACAATCTTCGGCATTGATAAAGATGGAGCCATTCAAAAGGAGATTGTAAGAGAAATGAAACTGCAGAATAAAAACCAATTACCATTATTCATTATCGCTGATACCTTCAATCGAGTGGTATTCATTTCGCAAGGATATACCATCGGATTAGGCGAACAATTGGTGAAAACAAGCAGTAAATTGTAAGCATTAAACATGACTGAAACAAACAAATTTGAATTTGAGATCTGTGCCAACAGCGTTGAAAGCTGTATTGCTGCTCAACAAGCTGCCGCAGATCGCGTTGAACTTTGCATGGGAATCCCTGAAGGAGGAACCACTCCTTCGTGTGGAGAGATTCAAATGGCGAGGGATTTACTTAGAGAAACGAAGTTACATGTCATTATTCGTAATCGTGGAGGGGACTTTCTTTATACCCAAAGAGAGTTGGAACGCATGGCCATGGATATTGATTTATGTCGTAAAATAGGTGTAGATGGAGTTGTATTTGGCTGTTTAACAGCAGAAGGTGATGTAGATAACGGCGCCAATAGGTTCTTATTAGAACATGCAACAGGTATGAGCACAACATTTCATCGGGCATTTGATCGCTGTAAAGAGCCACTTAAAAACATAGAATCAGTGATTTCATTAGGTTTTAACAGGGTGTTAACCTCGGGACAACAGGCTACTGCAGAGATGGGTATTCCCCTACTCCATCAATTAAACAATGTTGTGGGAGACCGAATCATCATTATGGCTGGCTGTGGTGTAAATGAAAACAATATTAAAAAGATTCAGACGGAGACTGGTGTCCATGCTTTTCACTTTTCAGCTCGTGAGCCTAAGAAAAGTCAAATGAAGTATTCTAATCCCTCTGTATTTATGGGTAATGCGGACTTTGATGAGGATACGATTTTTGAAACAACAATAAATCGGGTGAGAAAAACGATACATGCGCTTCGAGATTAAGCAGAACACGATGTAAGAAAGACATAAACACATTATAAAAGCAAGCCAACCATAATATACATAGATTCACATAAACAATATGATGAAGCCTAAGAGATGGAACAAAGCACAGAAATCCCTACTATTGCTATGTTTAATGGTGGGCTATGCTTTATCTGTGAGTGCACAAAACATAGTAAATGGAAGAGTTGTAGACGAGCATAACCAAGGAGCCGAAGCTGCAATTGTCATGCTTTTTACCCAACCAGACAGCATTCTTTCAGCAACAACACTCACCGACAGCAAAGGAATGTTCTCATTACAACCACGGAAAGGCACGTTCCTTCTATGTGTAAGGATGCTCGGTTACAAAGAGATAAAAAGGAAAATTACTATTCATGAAGATATGGATATTCCCGATTTGCAATTAGAACCAGACGATATTATCTTGAAAAATGTTGTCATAACAGCACGTAAATCTCAACCAATGATAAGTTCGTCTAATGGGAAAACACAGATTAATGTGGCACAAACCTACCTCACAGATATAGGAGATGCACTGGATGTTTTGAAGCATTCTCCAGGTATTTCTGTAAATAATAAGGGCGACATTTCCCTGTCATCACTCGGAGGAACTGCCATATATGTCAATGGAAAGAAACTTATGTTGCAAGGTGAAGAGCTGTCAGCTTACTTGCGTACCCTACCCTCATCAAGAATCTCTAAGATAGAAATCTCTCCCAATCCAAATGCGTATTATGGAACAGAAGGGGCTGGAGGCATTATCAATATCATTCTGAAAACTACAGAGAAATCAGGCATTTTCCTAACTACTTCACATAGCATTGCCTATTGGGAAAACATAAAACAAAACTCTGATATCACATTATCTTATAACACAAACAAATGGCAATTAGGACTAAACTACAATCATAGTATAGGGCATCATGCCATGGATTATGGCTATGAGAAGATTCAAAATGGAGATAAAAGTTTGTCAGAAACAAAGGATACTGATAAAAGAAATACATATTCAGCAGGCTTTGACTTTACTTGGCAGCCCAATCTGAAGAACAAATTATCATTAAATAGTACGATGAACCTGCTTATTGGCCCTGGCTTAACAGAGACAACAACAGAAGTTTATCAAGGGACTTCAGTATTGGATTGTATCTTAAAAGCTCGCAACGATTATCTAAAACAGAAAACAATTCGATATAGTAATAGTGCGAACTATCTATACCAACCCTCAGAAAAAAGGCAGTTAGCACTTTCGGCAGACTGGACCCACTTTGACAGTAAAGCCCAATGCGAACAGCCTAACACATATTTTTCACCAACAAATACGCTTATTCGTTCAGATTTGTTTTATTCTCAACCAGATAAAGACATTGACATTTATGCTTTGTTAGCTGATTATAAGTGTAATCCTAATGCGCAGAGTGAGTGGCTTGTGGGTGTTAAGACTTCGCTTATCAAAAGTAACAACACCTTTCTTTTCAAGAAAAATGGAACGATAGACCTACAGCGCTCAAATAAATTTGAGTACAACGAACATAATATTGAAGGCTACACGCAATATACTCATACTTGGAATAAATTGGAATTTAGTGCTGGTTTGCGTATAGAATATATGTATACCTTTAATAAATTAAGCGCTTATAGCAATCATAAAATAGAAGAAAACAACAGAACAGAATTTCGTTTATTCCCCAACATGGCTGTATCTTATACTATTAATGACAAGAATAAATTGGCCCTTTTATATAGTAGAAGGCAGGATAAGCCACGATATGAAGATCTTAATCCCTTTGAATATTTGCTTGATGAACTCTCATATTGGAAAGGAAATCCTTTCCTCAAGCCACAGATTAGTAACAAAATAACGTTGAACTACACGCGGAAAAGTTTGTCCTTCAACTTATATTACAACAAACTCAATGACTATTTCACTTCACTTACGGACGCTTTTGAAAGCAACAAGACTATAATGACAACGAAAAACATTGGAACACAACAACAAATTGGACTGGAAGCAACTTTCTCTAAACGTCTTACTTCTTGGTGGAATTTTAGTACGAATATAGGATTTTACTACTTTGTAAATAAGTTGAATTATGAGAATTATAAACAAGAATATAAGCGTCCATCATGTTCTTTCTCTGCAAATAGTAACATTCTCCTGCCTTGGGGTATAAACTTTGAACTCTCCGGACGATACTATTCAAAGCGACAAGGAGGGAGTTATGAAGTAAGTAAATCCACAGGAAGTATTGATTTAGGCCTTAACAAAAGTTGGTCTGATGGTCGCATCCGACTTTCAATGCTGATGACCGATGTCTTACATACAGAGCGTTGGGATAGTTATGGAGTGAAAGATGCCCTAAATCTCTCGTCATGGGGATATGGAGAAAGTCGTAAAATCATCCTACGCCTTAGCTATAGCTTTGGTAAACAGAAACTCAATAAAGTGGAGAAAAGTATTGAAGAATTAGACAGATTATAAGGATACCATAAGTATCTCATCGGACATAATTATGAAGCGTAGAATTTTATTCTTTAGAAAACAAATTAAACAAATTTCAAAAAAGTTTGCAAAACATTTGGTTATCTCAAAAATAGTTATTATCTTTGCATCGCTTTTACAATAAAGCATTTGGTTACTAACCATTGGAGAGATGGTAGAGTGGTCGATTACAACGGTCTTGAAAACCGTCGTGCTGAGAGGCACCGGGGGTTCGAATCCCTCTCTCTCCGCAAACAGGGGTGTAAATCAATAAGTTACGCGATTTACACCCTTTATTACACCCGAAAATATGAGATAGGGAGTTTTCTATTTGGCTATATTCCTTCTCTGAGCGAGCCTCACTCATCACAGCCCTTTCCGATCCATTATCTCCAAATGCTCAAAGACTTCATCAAACCAACGCGTCTTTTTCAACTCATATCCAATCTTTCTTGCTTCATGAAATATGTATTTATTGAAAGGAAACACTTGATTTAACTCAAACTCCTCCTTATACTCAATATAGCTATTTATTAGATAAGCCAAATCCAAGTTCTCGTCAGCAAAGAAATTTTCTAGTCTCATCAACTGCTCAATATTCACCATCACTACATCCTTCACTTCGTAATCTGCTGTAACTCTCTTTTCACTAATGATTCGTTGAAACTCTTTATTTAGCAAATGGTTCGGGCCTTCCACATCAAAACAATCATCGAAGTATACTATTACGGGGTAGACAAATATCACACTATTGGGAGCCGACTTATCAACTTCGCTCAATATACTTGGTATCTTTTCAATAATTACATTTGCCAACTGCCCAATCCCTTTCGCACGTCCCTTGGAATTTGTGACATACTTCTCAAAAATTGCTTTTTTTATCGTCTCATAATCACCGCTTAATTTCTTTTTCGCAGCCATCTGAACATCCTTACATTCAAATACGAATATCCTATTTTGACGTCTCAGATAATAGTCTGGCATTCCCTTCCCCAGAGCCTTTTCCAGCTCTTCTCCACTGTAATTCACATAATTCAAACCAAAGCATTTTTTCATCAAGGAATAAAAGAAGAACCGTTCCGAGAACTCCTCACCTAAAAACGACCGAAGATTAGCATAACCCATTGTAGGATCCAACACTCCCCTCTTAACTAAGGCATCCTTCATATCAAAAAGAAGTCCAGTATACGCTTTATCCAGAAACATCTTCATAAACATAAAGTTGTAGATATTGGGCCCCGTCTTAATCAGAGGCTTTTCCTTCATCATCAGAAAATCCATATCATGTTGATAATGCGATGGATTTAATGTCAACGAATCATAGAAACGGCAAGCATCCTTCTGATTCTCATCAATAGCCATTCTGCAATTGGAGAAATCCTCTTCTCCCATTTTCATAAAAGTCAGGAAGATCTCATCTAAATAATACTTAGCACTGGGTATATCCCTTTCCTTGCAGAATTCATCAACATATTTTGCAAACCGAGTGTTAAACTTTGGGAATTCTATCAAGAGCATATAGCACTTTATCATCAACAGCCTATAATCTCTTGGTGCTTCAATATTATTACTCTTCAAGCAATCTGGCATATAAGACTCTACAAACTCTTCTGCCTTCATATTGTTGTTAGGCAGCTTCTCATTCATTGCTAGACGCTCATCGCAACAGAGCATATATGCCAAGAACAGGTTCGACAAGTCATCCTCTGTCAATTCTTCATTTCTCCCATTATAACAAGTCAAAAGTCTGCTAATAAGCAGAAGCATAGCATATTTATCTATAAGGGCATAGTTCCCAAGGTTATATTGTTGAGCATACTGACCAACAGGATTCTTTACATCATTTCGCGTTTTCATTATCCATGGTGTCCAAATGTCGAAATCATGCTCACCAATAAACTGATTCACCTTCTTTGAGAGATTATATGAAATAAGTTCTATGGCAGTGTTTGATGGAACATTAGCCAACAAGTCTTCTATCTTATCGTGTCGGTCTGGATAGACCACACTATAAGACAACAATACCTGCTTCTGTAATTCCATCTTCTCCATAACATTACCCTTTATTACCATTCATCATCCTTACCATTCTGCGCTCTCTATAGAAATTATATGACCCCGTGGTTACGTACTTTGTCTCTATCAGTCGAGCCTGCAGTTCGTCGTTTGAATTTGATTCCTTCACAATTAGCATTAATTGTTCAAAATCTAAGAACCAACTATTGAAGTAAGGATTCGTTTTAGAATCACCGTTGGTTCTCTCTTCGTTTAAGAAAGGCATCCATTTCTGCATGTCCTTGTTGAACTTCTTAACATCCTTGATGGTTTGTTTATCAGTGCCCTCATACTCAGCAGTCAACGGATTATTACACATTTCATCCATAATGCTCTTGATAAGCATTCTGTCTTGGAGTGGACCAAAAGCACCTAGACATGTCGAGATGCACTCAGCCGTTCTACCCTGTTTCTCTACCCTTGTCACATTTCCGTTTCCATCATCCAAATCCACATACCCGTCTTTAATCATAAGATGCGAAGTCCTAAAACATTGGGCCTGTGTATCTATAAGGCTTCCCAGTAGATCTGCTACAATTTTAAACTCATTTCCAGACTTGGCCTTTCTAGTCAGACTTTTCTTCTTCATCTCAAAAAGCATGATACCTTTTGTGGCCTCAACCACAAGATCTGCTTCTCCTTTTTCTGGTGGAGGATAAGTGCCACTGCAATGCGTTATGCCTTTTTCATCAAGTTTCTCCTTGATATAATTCTCAATCAACTTTCCGACTTCCTTATCTATATCTTTCTGGTTGTCCTCTTTTTCTTGATTACGTACAACCGTCATCAGAGCCTCAAACCACCCCCATGAACCTATTGTAACAGGCAAGGCATATATCTTACCATTTGCTTTAATCAGTGGTTTGTTGAAGGCGTTCTCTTTTTCTTCATCCAGTGGCGTTCTGAATCCTTTGTTTAATACGTCATCACTTGCTGACACATCATCTATCAATTGTTCAATAGCCTTGATTCCCAGTTTATTCAATTTGTCTTTTTTTAGTTCCACACATTTCAATGTATCCGCAGCAGAAAGGACATAGTTCATCAATCGCTCATATTCATCAAATGTGTATCCGCTTTCCAATACCCTTCCTGTATCGCGCATATACATAAGTACACGCTCACAGAACATTTTAGTAAACCAAACAGAATGTTGCGTCAATCCAAAAATACTCTCCTTATACACCAAATCCCTAAAAAACTCCACCGTGTCTCTATCTCTGTGGAATAAATCTCCCCATAAGTTTCCGAAGTTCTGAACAGGGTATTTAAGGAAACAGTAATCAGTTGCCAGTCGTATAGCCTTTCCGAATGCCTTTGTAGCCTCTCTATTACTTCCTCCATCTGCTTTGATATTTGCCAAAGCCAAATTTACAAGATAATTGTATGGCTTTACTATTATCACATCCTTAGGATTAGGAGTATTGCCGTTCATATCGGTCAAGAATCTTCCTTCAGGTTCCAAATATTCCATCTGCGCTAACAGCATCTTCAAAAACCTTCTTCCACCTGCCTCGCAAATCCATTTGATCAAGGCATCAAAAACTATATCATCATTTTCTGTCACATAGCTGCATCCTTCAATCTTTATTTGGAGCCCAAACTCTCTCAACCGCTTTGCCGCTGCTGCCAGTCTGTGCTCTTTGTCATATTCTTTCAACCAATCTGTTTGCGGCAAGGGCATTTCCTCACTGCAGGCTGCTATCACGTCTTGCCAACAAGGGGCACTAAAACCCTTTATGGCGTTTTGATTCCAGCCAAGATAATTATGAATAATCTCCACTATATCTATATAGCATTGGTTATCCACACCATCCAGTAGTTGCTCTCTCAGCAAGCCTTTACCCAGCCTCTGGAAATCCTTATACAGAATTATTTCATCACCGGCAGATGGAAGCAGTGCCTTGATACGGGCATCTACTTTCCCAGCCTTATTGTTCACTGGCTTCAATAAACCATCTACAAACTTCTTGAAATCAGCTATTTTTACCATCGCTTCTTACTTCTGTATTTTCTTAATTACATCCTTCAGAAGGTCTTCAATCAGAATATCTGCATAGGTCGTTTTATTGTCATTTTTCTGCGCTAAGGCTTGCTCCAAATTCCTCACAAATGGCAATTCTGCATCATATACTTCGGGATATGGAACCTGTTGTAAGAAACGTCCGTTCAGTATTTGATAGAGAGCCATCACTTCTTTGGGCTGTATATTATTCACCTTCTTGGTAATATCCTTCTTCGGAATATGCTTTAATATTGGATAACTTAGGAAATCCGGTGTCTTGGTATCTCCATACTGAATAGTCAGTCTATTGGCTAAAGTGGGTAGGTCTTCGATAAACTGGCGGTGCACCTCTTTAATATCTGCATCTAAATTGGCTTTCGTTATTTCATTCATCTTCTCACGTTCATACTCAACTACCCATCGGCTTTCCTTTGGGATTGCAGTTTCAACAACATCTAGATTTTGCTTGTCAAGAAGATTCAAAGTTTCTATGTTATCATACATCTTGTCTATGCCACAGCGAATTTTCTTTCGGATATCCTCTTCAGAAAAAGAGGTAAGCGAATAGAAATGCTGAAGATATGTAGCAGAATTAACGTATGCCATATTATCACAGAATTCCCCGTCTTCCACATACTGCGCCAATTGTATCACAGCATCCGCCATTTCTTCATTACTCATATCCCATTGAGAATGCATAAACTTCTGCAACAGTGCATATGCGGGATTTATACTATTTCTTTTCACTTGACTCTTATATCCTTCCCACACTGATTTCAGACCATCCGTATCCAACAAAACACCCGCCGTAACAAAGTCAAACATCTGTGGAGCCACTATAACAGGGAGGTTATGAGCTTTCACCAACACCTTAAAGATATATGTAACACGACGGTTTATATATTTGCGTTGTTTTTCTTCCTTCTGCTTTTCTTCAGCCTCATCATCCTCTGTTTCATCAAACAATCTTTCCGCATTCTGGGCACCGATATCAAACCCAAAATCAATTGATGGAAGTTCTACATATTGAGCAAACTGCAACCTATCTTTATATCTTAAATGGTCTTTTTTATATTCAATAGCAACACCTACCGTACAAGCCCATAAAGACAAAAGAAAGCTATCAGCAGTATCTTTGTTCTCACCCTTCAGGAAAGCATTGCAGACCTCATAAATCTTATTAAAATGAGCCAATGAGAATTTTAGTATTCTGATGTTATGCAGTTCAACCTGCAAACTTTTATCTTCTTTATATGATGGATAACTCGGATCAATTACCTCCACCGCCTTTTGAGCCGTCATGAACTTGGTAAATGGTGAAGAATAGTCCTTCTCACATAGTTCCTTAAAGATAGACACCACATCTGGTTCATATACCAAGGTTTTCTCTATCACCTTTTCTTTGAATACAAGTTTTGCCTCACCCTTTTGCTGCATGTAAGAGTTGTTGGCAATCACTATCACCTTATAGCCTCGCTGCTCAACCAAGCCATTGATGACTCCCAAGAGAGTATGAACATCAATTGTATCTATCACGCGTTCTACATCATCAAGAATGATAACGGTATTTTCTGTGGGAATAAGTTTATAGAGCAAGCCACTGTTTTTGTCAACCAGCGTTTTCACATCTACAAAACTTTCAAGCCATGAAATGGAAGAAACAAGTTGCGCTCCTTTAACTACGGCCTTGCCTGCCTTTTCCATTCCCAAACTAAACCAACACGATTTCTCCTTCTCTGTTTTGTCACCTTCGTCGTTCTTTGGCCGTTTGTAATTATCTGCTATTCGAAGAGGTATTTCATTAACCGACTCAATACCGAATAATGATACCTTCACTGGGTTCCATCCTTCCTCTTGCAAGGCAGGTATTACTACTTTCTCTATATGATAAGTTTTACCACACCCCCATTCGCCCGATACCATTAAAGCGCCAGTACTCTCTATTGACAGATAGTTTTTTATGCCGTCTAACATATTATTGTTTTTTAGAAATAAATCATTGTTTCAGGAAGTCATTTAGTGTTATGCATTATACCACCAACCTTTGTGGAGTCATTCTACACAATGTCACCAAAAGCACCATTTGGGTCAATGCAATTGCTTCAGTTGTCTCATTGTCCTTATTACAAGCAGCAAAGGACAGCACTAGTACCAGTCCTACAAATATGAAGTTTTTTATTCCCTTTATTGCTTCATTCATGTTAGTTTTTATGCTTGCACTGCTCTGAAGTTACTTCACTAATTCTTTTGGTGACACACTGAGTAATTCCGCTACTTTGAAAATAATGGCGAGGTTAGGTTGCTTGCGATTGCCGACATAGGCATTTGTGATGCTAAAACTCATGCCCAGTTCTTTGGCGAGCCATGTTTAAGTAATACCTCGCTTCTTCAATGCTTCCTTGATAAGGTTGCTATGTTCTTTCTTCTGTCCCATTAGATGATTGTATATCTCAATATTAGTTACAAATATATGAACTTATAATGAATAAAACGAAGAAAAATGGGACTTTCATGCTACTGAAAATAGTTTTTCGAGTGAGAGGAACCCCAAAATAATCTCTTAAACGATCAATGGTGATTGAAAAGTAATGTGCGTTAGCCCGAAATAGTCTACTTTTTGAATGTATATTGAGCGTTTTTGATAGTCTTTGATTTATTTGTATTTCCCGATCTTTCCCGCTATATCTCTGCCTCTTGGAATAACATCAAAAGCCCTCTACTTTTGTACCGTCAGACCTGACTGAATGCCCTATGCGCAAGGGCGAGTTATTCATTTCAAAACAATTGAATTATGACGATAAATGAATTACGGGACAAGCCTGTTTGGCAGATGACTGGTGAAGAATTACTTTTCCTTGCACAACATGGTAATATATCCACGAGCAGGGAATTAACAAAGGCTTCTTCCTCCAAAGAAGAAAAGCGATATGTGTACGGGTTGGCTGGCATTGCACGCCTCTTTGGGTGTAGCCTGCCTACAGCTAACCGTATTAAGCAGAGTGGTAAAATCAATCGTGCCATTACACAAATCGGTCGTAAGATTATTGTTGATGCTGACCTTGCTCTCGAACTGGCAGGGCGAAAGACAGGAGGACGATAATGAATACAACTGATTATGAAAACATTTGGCAAAAGTCGCTCATTCATATAACGGATGAGTTTGCGCTTCCTCCAGTTGTACTACAAGCAGGTGAAGCCATTATTGGCACATTAGGTAACTTCAGTGTATCGACAGGTAAGGCAAAAGCCAAAAAGACTTTCAACGTGAGTGCAATCGTAGCTGCAGCTCTTATCAATGGAAAGGTGCTGGAATATCAAGCATCATTTCCTGAGAGTAAACGCACAATTCTTTACTTTGATACGGAACAAAGTCCTTATCATTGCCAACTTGTGATGCAACGTATTTTGAGATTGGCAAAACTGCCAATAGACAAGGAACTGCAGAATTTAAAGTTCAGTCATCTTAGAGCCATTGCTGACCCTAATGAACGCAGAGAAATCATTCGCTATGCCATCTACAATACGCCCAATGTGGGTTTGGTAGTCATTGACGGCATTCGCGATTTGATGCTCGACATCAATAACTCAACGGAGGCTACCAAGTTGGTGGGTGACCTGATGCAATGGACGAGCGAGCAGAATATCCATATTCAGACCGTGCTTCACCTCAACAAAGGAGACGACAACGCGCGAGGACATATTGGCACCGAACTTAACAACAAGGCAGAAACTGTCCTACAAGTCACAAAGGACAACACGCTGCCCGACCGAAGTATCGTTGCTCCAGCCATCATCCGTTCTAAACCCTTTGACAAATTCGCTTTTCGGCTCAAGGAGGTTGAAGATGAGATGTGCGTTCCCGAAATCGATTCGACCTACACGGACAATGAGCGCAAGCCTCCTCGCAGCTCCTATCACGAACTAAGCGACACGGAACATAGAAACGCTTTGAAACAAGCCTTTGTTACAAGTGAAGTCTTGTCCTATGGAGAAATCATTGCAGCACTCAAAAAGGCTTATACTGAGGTAGTAGGGCAATCTTATGGGCAAACCAAACTCAAAGAACTCTTGCAATTTCTGCTCAACAAAGGCATGGTGATAAAGGAAGAGCGAGGGAAATATCGGCTCAACTGAGATAATTAACCCTAAAACCTTTGGTCGGTCGGACACAGGCTATAAATACCTGAACCAATCTGACCAAATAAAAATAAGTTTGGTCGGTCGCAAATGGGTGCCTATAGTGTACGACCGTCCGCCCAAACAAAAATCAACCAGCCTCCAAAAGAAAAAGACTGGATCAAATTCATTTCAACTTAAAACAGAATTATAATGGAAATACAAAATATCAAGCAAATCGCTATCACCGATTATTTGCAACAACAGGGCTATGCGCCAGCACGAGTACAAGGCATTCACTATTGGTACTACTCTCCGCTGCGCAATGAACGCACACCATCCTTCAAAGTCAATACAGAGCGCAACCAGTGGTACGACTTCGGCTCAGGCGAACATGGCGACATCATCGACCTTGTATGCGCTTTACATCGTTGCACTATCAGCGAAGCCATCAGACTTTTGAGTGGTGCTGAACAAGTAGCGCATCAAGAATTTTCTTTTGGCGGTAAGAGAAAATTCTCTGAGCGCAAGTTGGAAATCCTCTCAGCACAACCGCTTTCCAATCCTAATTTGCTTCGCTATCTCACAACGCGTGCCATTCCCCTTACCGTAGCCAATTCCTACTGCTCGGAAGTTCTATTCCAAAACATGAAACGGACATACTATGCCATTGGATTTGCAAACGATGCTTTGGGATGGGAAATCCGCAATATGTACTTCAAAGGATGCATCGCCCCGAAGGCTGTTACAACGATTAAAAGAGGAACCGATCGCCTACAAATCTTTGAGGGCTTCATGGATTTTCTTTCATGGCAAACGCTCCATCCTTCTTCAACCTCCGATGCCATAGTTCTTAATTCTTTGACTCTTTTGCCACGCATTCAAAAGAAGATAAAAAGCTACAAGCAAGTTGAGAGTTTTCTAGACAATGATGATGCAGGACGAAAATCGTTTGAAGTTTTGAAGCAGTTTTGCCCATATATCATAGACGGTTCTGTTCGCTATCGAACTCACAAAGATATCAATGAATGGCTCGTAACTCAATCCCAACTCAAATGCAAACAGCCGTTATCACCGACCACGAAGCGTGGTATCAGAAGATAGTGTGTATCTGGGAAGCAAGTTTGTGTTTTGAGTATCTCAAAACCTACTTGCTCCCACCATTGGGAGGTAAAAATCCCGTTGGTCTCATCAAAAAATAAAAATATGGAACAGAAGAATAAAGGTGGGCGACCCACCAAGGCTTTATCAGAGAAACGTAAATACCAAGTGCTTCTTCGGCTTAATACGATGGAATACTACACCTTGCTGGGCAAAGCACGAGAAGCCTCTATGTCGCGTACTGAGTTTTTACGTCGGCTCATCACAAAAGCAGAAGTAAAGGCACGCATCAAACCCGAAGAGATGCAGCTCATCCGCACAGTTTCAGGTATGGCAAACAATCTCAATCAGATAGCCCATCGACTCAATGCCTTTGGCATTTATGCACTCAATGAAGACTTGAATGCACTCAAAGTTCTCATTCATGAACTCATCAAACGCTTGAAACCATGATAGCCAAGATTATCAAAGGCGCAGACTTCAGAGGAGTTATCAATTATATGCTTAGCAAAGAGAAAGGAAAAGCTAAGGTTTTATCGAGTAATAACATAGGTTTTACCGACCAAAACCTATGCGTTCACGAGTTCGCTCTGCAAGCCTCTATGCGCCCGAACGTACAGAAGCCCGTTTGCCATACGATACTCTCGTTCTCTGCCAGCGATGCCGAGCGACTGACAGATGATGTGATGGTGAAGATTGCCAATGAGTATTTAGAGAAAATGGGCTACGGGAATACGCAGAGCCTTATCGTAAGGCACAGTGACCGCCAGCATCCACACTTGCACATTTGCATCAATCGCATTGGCAATGATGGCAAGACAATCAGCGACCGCAATGAGAAATACCGCTCAACAAAGATTTGCCGAGAACTGACCGAGCGCTACGGTTTGACACTTGGCGAAGGGAAAAAGGCGGTAAATCGCCACCGACTGCGAGGTGAAGACAAGTTGCACTATGAGATATTCGATGCCATCAAAGCTGTGTCGCCCCAATCGAAGAATTGGAAAAGCTTTGTCGCAGGCTTAAATAGGCAAGGTATTACCACTCGTTTCAAGACGAAAGGCAATACCGATGTTGTGCAAGGTATCATCTTCGAGAAGGACGGTTGCAGTTTTAGTGGCTCAAAGATAGACCGCTCCTGTTCTTTCTCGCGCCTTAATGCAGAGATAGAGCGAAACATTCAGCAGGCGCAACAGCATCTCTCGAAAGAGCCGATGGCACATCCTGTAGATGAAAGCAATTTTATTACCGACCTATCCGAAGCAATTTGTGAAGTATTTTCTATGCCTACACCAAGTAAAGGCGTAGATGTTGATGAACTTCGATTTCAAAAGAAACTCCGCAATAGAGCTAATCGCAAACGTAGAATTTAATCACATCAAATTTATATCAGTATGAATAACGAAATAGCACCTGTTCTTGATATGCTCGAAGAACTAAAACAAGAGTGCAAAGTCATCAGTAAGGCACAAGCAGAACTGCGCACTACTATTGCAGAACAGCTATCTAAGCCAAACGGAGATAGCGTTAAAACACAAGAAACCGTGCAAATCCATCTCTCGAAAGAAACTCAAGCCAAAATCAAAGAACATCAACTTTTTGTTTTGGAGGCATTATCAGAGTCGAGTAAGAAGCTCGACCCAAAGTTTGAAACGCTGCAACAGCTTATCAGCAAACAACAAAAACCTGTAGAATATAAGAACTACTCGCTATTTGCAAGCGTACAATTAGCCGAGCGTATGCTGCTTTTATTGGTTTGTGGGTTGGTTATGGTTAGCTGTTGGTTCTTTGGTATGGGAGCCAACAAGCTGCAAACAGCCTCCGATTACGACCTACGTTATCGATATCTGCGTATGCATGGCAAAGCTACCGCTTCAGACTTTACACATCTTGACAGCATATTTTTAAAACATCGCAATCCCAAAGCCATTCTACAGTTAGAGCAGAAAGTCGTAGATTATGAGCAAGCCTTGCAAAGACAAGCTGAGTTGTCGCTACAACAGGATAAGATTAAGCAAGAACAAAGAGAGCTTAAGAAACATTTGAAGAAATAGCAATCATTTCAAGAAAATATTTAGTACTATTAGAATACGCATTAACTATCAGTTAAACCTTATGCAACAAAGGAGCGTTACACAACTGATAATGGTCGTTAAGGACGGCACCGTTTGAAAAGGTAGTCATTCCTTGTTGTTCTGTGCCGTATGCGTCATGAGCGTGGCCAAAAAGATGAAATTTGGGTTTTACTTCCAATACCTTATTTCTCAAAGATAGATTCCCCCAATGTATTCCGTTGGATTCGTCCAGTATCATCGCAGGTGGTTCGTGTGTAATAAGTACGTCTACACCATGCGGTATGATGCTCTCTTGATGATTGTATGCCAAACCAAAGAATCTCACACCCTCGATTTCACAGCCTCTGTCTTGCAAGAAATGAATATTATTGGGCAAGTCTTCTATGTTTTCAGCTTCCCATAAACATAGATCGTGATTGCCTGTGACAAAAATCTTATGACGGTAGGGTTGTTCGATTAACCAGTTCAGGAAGTTGAGAGCCTCCTCTTCTGTACCCATATCAGTAAAGTCGCCACAATGCACCAAAACATCAGCTGTTGGTAAATTGGTCAGCAGCCGATGTCGATTGTGGGTATCTGAGATTTGAAGTATTGTCATATTAGGGCGCTATGGGTTATCGGTATACCATACAGGAGCTTTATCAAAACCTACAATATACTCTGTATGATGCTGACCACATTTAGGAGTAATTTGCCATTTGACTTCTACATTCTCTGGAAGTTGTTCAAAGAAAGAAGCCAATACCTTCATATCCTCCCTTAGCATATTTTCTTCTAAGCTTTGCAATTCTAATCCAAGCATTATAGTTCTAATATTATCACTATGTGATATGGGGGATATTGGGTAAATAGCCTGATCTAACGACGGAGCTGTTCCAGAAGTAATATAAGTTGCCAAACGAGCACACGTCCTAAAATCATTAAAGTCCATACTTATGATTCCTTTCGTTTCCATGAAATTATGGAAAAACATCAAAAAGTGAAGAATATTATCTTGCAAAGTATAATAGTGTGAGGTAAAAATATTGTAGAATTTCCACCTGTCCTTGAAAACTTTATACTGCGAAGTAGGGTGTAGGTCTAAAACAAAAATGCTACCAACTAAACTATTATACTGTTTAATAAAAGCATCTATTTCAGACATATATACTTCTGCATTGTCAGTAAAGACAAAAACAGCGAGGCATTCTAAAGGGCGTAAGTCATCTATATTATAAGTAACTATATCCTTATAAGGCTGCTGTAGACTACTCAGAAACTCTGTAGCTTTATCACCAAAACAATGATAAGCAACAAATTGTGGATATGATTCCCCAAAATCCAGAAGTTGATTCAATTCTTCCATTTATTTCTTTTCTAAATTTTAGATTTTGAAACAAGATTCTATTTCACTAATCTTATTCTTTATCCACTTTAACACTTCTTCTTTTCCAATTGCAGGATATTGAGCTATATCATGCCAGTTGTTACCTTCGTTATCGGAAATCCAACTCCAACCATAAGGATAATTTTGGGTTGGTTCATCTGTAAAGCAATCTAATTTAGGTTGCAACGGAATAGTCTTGTCCTCCGAAGCAACCGCAATCCACGCTTCTTTCCAATAGGCTTCGTCTGTTTTAATAACGATAAAAAGATTCCTTTTACTATTCAAACTTTTCCATAAAGCTCCATTGTCATCTTGACGTTCGTTAAAGCCAAGGCCTTTTAGGGGCTTAATTATATAGTCGCTTCTTAATTTATCTCCGATTTGTTTCTGTAACAATAGCAATTCGGAAGTAACATCAATATTGTCATATTTAATGGCTTCTTCAATAATACTTTGTTGATATTTTGTATCCATGTCTTGATGGGTAAGTTGTTTAATAATCGTGATATAATCTTCGACGGTGCTGTGAACAGGCTTTTGGGGTAGGGTCTTCACCAACTTTTCTAACAGCTTTAGTATATTCTGTTCATAGGAAAGTTTGATAAATTCAAAATGTTCTCCTCCCAAGGAATATGGAGAAGGATCACTACCATATAAAGTAAGATAAACTAATTTGAAATTATTTTCCCCAAACGTTTTTACCCCATAGTTATGATATCGAAGCAGTTGATTAGGCTGGTCACCTGCATAGATTTTATTTTCAATGATAACGGCATGTCCCCTATCTTCAAGAATAATATCTATACGTCCACCATTAGTTTCTGTTACTTCTCCTATAAGTCGTTCAACTATCTGCTCTTTACAATGTGTAATATAATCCTCTGGCAATCCCAAAGCTGTAAGGAACGATTTGAGAAATTCATTTTCCAAGCCATGGTTTGCCTTGGGATTGAGTAATGTTGCGAGTAAACGTGAATGCAAGCGTACTTCGTCAGAGCACATATTCAGCGCAGAAAACACATTAAAGCATTTTCCTTCCTCCTCTTCTTTCTTTAGCCTCTCTTGTTCAGCATGATGTAATGGTAATAACTGAGATAGTAATTCTTTGATACTATTGGGCATAATATAAATGTTTTAGTTAGTTTCTTGCTCCACAATCTTGCTTAACTCTTCCTCAACTTCCTCCACCGTAGGCAGAGCTGATTTCAAATTCTCAGGAATAGCCTTTGAGAGTTGGTAATCGCTCACACCTATTGGCTGATCGTAACCCGAGAGTGCATATTGTGCCACAACCTTGTCGCCACCATTGCAGAGAAGCAAGCCGATCGTCTTATTATCGTGTTCGCCCCTCAGGGTATCATCTACTACATTGATGTAAAAGTTGAGTTGTCCCATATATTCGGGCTTGAATGGTGTAGCTTTGAGTTCGATAACTACGTAGGCATGCAGTTGGATGTTATAAAGAATGAGGTCGGCATAAAAATCAGAATCGCCTACTTCAAAATGCTTCTGCTGTGCCACAAACGCAAAGCCACTGCCCATTTCCAAAAGATATTTAGTGATATGAGAAACCAATTGCTTTTCAATGTCTCGTTCTGCCATTTTATCTGTTTGCCCCATCATATCAAAGATATAAGGGTCTTTCATCAGATAGTTGGCAAGGTCGCTTTGCGGTTTGGGTAATCGTACCGAGAAGTTGCTCACTTTCTTTGCGGTAATCTGCCGAGCAAAAAGGTTTGTTTCAATCTGCATTTGCAGAACGTTACTGCTCCAACCATCGGCAACCGCCTGTGTGATATACCAATAACGTTCACCTAAAGGCAGTTTGCTATTAAGTAAAATAACATGGCTTGCCCAGTTGGTGCGAACAATGGCAGATTGCTTGAAGATATCCTCTATCTTACTAATGTCGCTGTGATAGATAGCCGACAGCATTTCAGAAATCTCTCCTAATTGCGCAACAGGCTGTTGCGTAATTATATTTCCTTGAATATCTGTGACTTGTATTTGCGCAAGAGGCTCTTGCGTAAATTGATTGAGTTCGCTTGTTAGTTGTAATACATTATCAACCGAAGGACTATTAAGCTGCTTTTCAACCTTAGCCATTTCTAATAGAATCTCCATAGGATAGGCTTTGGCGAATTGGCACATATAGATAAGGTTACGAGTGGAATAGCCTTTCTTATCAGGGTATTTAGAACGTATCGCCTTGGAAAGATTATCTATGACTTTGCTTCCCCAACCTTCTTTCTTTTGGAGATAGAGAATAAAGTGTCCTACTTTCCAATAGTGGAAAAGCATTTCTGCATTTGCAGAGGCTATCATGCGTACTTGCGTATGCTCAAGGTCAGAACCGATGGCTCGAACAACAAGAGATAAATCTTGTTTCTCTGCTTTTTTTATTTCTTGACTCATATTGTTTCGGTGTTATAATTGATTGAATTTACTCATAGCATTCGCCTTGATGTCGTCTGCAATATCAATGTAGGGTCTCATTGCCTTGTAGTCGCTATGTCCTGTCCACTTCATCACCACCTGCGGAGGAATCCCCAATGCAAGTGCATTACAGATAAACGTTCTACGACCAGCGTGTGTTCCAAGCAAGGCATATTTAGGTGTAACTTCGTCAATACGCTCATTACCTCTATAATAAGTTTGGCGTACAGGTTCGTCAATACCAGCCAATTCTGCCAACTCTTTAAGATAATCGTTCATTTTCTGGTTAGTAATGACAGGTAGCACCTTGCCATCTTCAAATGCCACATCCTTGTATTTTTCAATAATTTCTTTACTATGTTTATTCAATTCTATAATCAGGCTATCAGAAGTCTTAACCGTCGTAACCTCAATGTGGTCGCCTTTAATATCGCTCCTGCGGAGGTTAAACACATCCGAATAGCGCAAGCCCGTGAAACATTGGAAGAGGAATACATCACGCACACGTTCGAGAGCCTGCTTGTTGGAAGGGATTTTGAACTCTCGGAGACGGTTGAGTTCGTCCCAAGTGAGAAAGATGATTTTCTTTTGGGTACTCTTGAGTTTAGGCTTATAACTATCGTAGGCGTTGTTTTGATGTACACCTTTCTTGAAAGCCCAGCGCAAAAACCATTTCAAGAAACTCAGTTGCTTGCCAATGGTTGTATTGCGCATCTCCTTTACATCACGCAGATAACCCACATAGTCATTCAAGCCTCGCTCATCAAAGAACTCAAAGGTAAGTCCTTCACGAAAGTTGGTCAAATGATTTTTCACGGCTGCAAATTTCTCAAACGTGGAGTCCGTCCAATTGTTCTGACGTCCACGATCCTCGACAAAATCATCAAACACCTGAAAGAAATCACAAGGCAACGCTTCTTTCTTTGGCTTAGGTTCTTCGCTCACAGGTTTGTGCAGCGCATTGAATGCCTCCTTTATCTGTTCGGGCGTTGGCATTACGTCCTCTACCTCAAACCTCTTAAAGATTGACTGTATTTCCGTGTAATACTCCAAGAGCGAAGCATTGATTTCAGAAGCCGATTGTTTCAGTTTGTTGCTACAACCATTCTTCACACGCTGCTTATCTGCATCCCACTTGGCTGAATCAATGCGATAGCCAGTGGTGAACTCAATCCGCTTGGACGCAAAATTAACGCGCATACGAATAGGTACGTTCTCTGTGATAAGAACTCCGTTCTTCTTCCTGCTCTCCAACGTGAAGATGATGTTCCGTTTGATATTCATACCTTCGGGTGTATTGTTTTATGCACCCAAATTTACACCCTAAAAATGATATTACCAAAGATTTTCCGTGAAATCTCATTTTATTAACATTTTGCGTAAACTACTATATTACAATAGATTGATACGATTTGATAGTTTGTGATAGTTCGAGAGAAAGAGCCTCTCTCTCCGCTTTAGGTACTCTGAACAGGCCAACAGAGAAATCCTATCAAAAACGTAAGTATCATAGCTACAAGTAGTTATGATACTTTTCTTTTATATCTATTCTTCTTCTCAGAGTACGTACAGAGGGGGTAAATACTCCCTAAATACTCTACAATGGCTACAATCTGGCTACACTTTTTGAGGCAAAATAAAAATTGTAGCCAAGAGTTCGTACAGAGTACGCATAGAGTACACGCAAATTGCTGTTATTCAAATAAATATGTCGAACTTTGCAGCGTGGTTACAGAAGTTTATATCGCTAATAATTCAATCTTTTGGCTACAATTCTATTAGAAGCTGGCTACAATTATTGAATTTTGGCTACAACTTTCCTTTCCATGGCTACAATTAAAAAACAGCAGCGCAAATGAAAACCATTTTCAGAGCAGTCTTCTATTTAAGAAGCAACTATGTGAACAAGGAGGGTAAAACACCCGTGATGTTGAGAATATATCTCAACAACGAACGACTTTCCATTGGCTCAACAGGCATTGCCGTTCAGCAGTCGCAATGGGATAGTGAAAAAGAACGGCTGAAAGGAAGGACTACAGAGGCTCTTTCTACTAATCTCGAGTTGGATAACATCCAAAGCGGATTGCAGACAATCTTCAAAAAGTTGGAAATGACAGATGCCATTTCTTTGGAACGTATCAAGTCGGAGTATCTCGGCAAGAAAGAAGAGGTAGAAACGATGATGACACTCTTCGATAAGCACAACAAAGATATTGCTAAGCAAGTGGGCATATCTGTAAGTGCTGCCACTTTTCAGAAATATAATGTCTGCAAACGACACTTCACAACTTTCTTGCAGGATAAGTACAAACGTTCGGATATTCGCTTATCTGAGCTAACCTATATTATCATACACGACTTTGATATTTATCTTCGCACAGTAGTTGGTCAGAACCCAAATACAGCCACCAAGACAATGAAGACTTTCAAGACAATTACGATTTTAGGAAGAAAAATGGGCGTAATCCATCATGATCCTTTTCTTAATCATCGCTTTCACCTTGAGCCGGTCAATCGTGGTTTCTTGACGGATGAAGAAATTTTGAAGATAGCCAATAAAGATCTGGGCATACAGCGTTTGGAATTGGTTCGTGACTTATTCGTATTCTCGTGCTTCACAGGTTTGGCATACATTGATGTGTCTAACCTTACTCCCGAGAACATTGTTACCCTTGACGACAAACAATGGATAATGACAAAACGACAGAAGACGAGTGTTGCAACAAATGTTCTTTTATTGGATATTCCGAAAAATATTATCGAAAAGTATAGTGGCAAGACCTATCGTGATGGTAAACTCTTCCCAATGCTAACCAATCAGCGGACCAATTCATATCTGAAGGAAATTGCAGATATTTGTGGAATCAAAAAGGACCTAACCTTTCACATGGCTCGCCACACATTTGCAACAATGTCATTGAGTAAAGGTGTTTCTATGGAATCAGTTTCTAAGATGTTGGGACATACCAACATTAAAACTACACAAATTTATGCCCGTATAACCAATAAGAAGATAGAACACGATATGGAACAGTTGGCTGGCAAGTTAGACAAGTTCAAAGTTGCTATGGGCATCAACTCAAAATAATGTACAACCCTAAACCAAGAAGATTATGACAACAACAAAGAAAGAACTTTCTTACTTCCGTTTGAAGTTAGAGAACTACCTCAGTGAGTATTTCCCAGAAATGCTGGCTGACAACCCATTCATAACGGCAAGAGCTGATGAAGCACTTACCTCCTACTGCGATGCTGTGGCACAAGGCTTCTCGCATCCCGAAGCAGAGACAATGGCAAGCGAAGTATTATATCAAGGTTTGCACTTTTCCAAGTACGACACGCTTGTGTCTGTCTTAGAGAAT
Organism: Segatella salivae F0493; assembly: GCF_000477535.1. Taxonomy (NCBI): domain Bacteria; kingdom Pseudomonadati; phylum Bacteroidota; class Bacteroidia; order Bacteroidales; family Prevotellaceae; genus Segatella; species Segatella salivae. The sequence continues at coordinate 32,067 of NZ_AWGW01000026.1, read as the reverse complement.
GAGTTTGAGAAAGAACTCCCTTCTCCTCTTCCCGAAAGACTAACACCAATGCTTCTGAAGAATAAGACCGTACAAAGCGTTTTCAACAAGTATGAACTGACGGACGACTTTGGTGCAAGCCCAGATTATGAGAAACTCTACTCCGAACTGACAGGGACAATCGTTCTGATCATCGAAGTCAATGGTCTGCCAACGATAGGCGGTGAGGACATGACTTGATGTAACACCATCGGGAGCTTTTGTAGTGTCAAGAGCCAAGATAAACGCTCCGCTCCACACGTCAAGAGTTTGTGCAAACACTTGTCTTTGTGTAGCCTGCGCATCTTGTAACTGCTCTTGAACTATTAAAAGCTCCGATATGAATACAATCATCATGAATCAAGACGTTCACACACCTGCCTTCATCAAGGCAGACGCATCGAACAAAACCGATAATATCAAGCAGCAGCCGACTTCTCCCAAGCAAGTCCGCCGCTTCTCTTGGACACGCTTCATCGAACTCGCTATCCTGCTTTCCGTCGTTATCGGTGTCATTTTGCTTATCTCGAAGATAGTAACGCCGCAAGTCGTAACTGCCGTCTCTGTCATTGCAGGTTTTCTGATACTACGCTTTATCGTCAGAGTCATTCTAAAAGTGACAATTACGCTGCTGAGCATTCTCTTCTGGCTGGCAATTCTCTGTGCCATCCTGGTATGCGTGCTTTGAGAAGCACGGTTCTGTAATACCTTTCATTTATCGTTCATTAGGTGGTTATCTCACATTTCAAGATAGCCACCTTTTCTATTTTCCACTACGAGCGTTGCACTTTCGCTTCCTTTCCAATGCTCCACAATATGCGATGACAAGGAGACGGATGCTGTTCCCTTTTTATCCGCAAAGGTAGTATGGGGCTTGTGGCTTTCAAAAGGTCCTAAGCCGCTTGGTTTGTCTGGAAAATCTCCACACCTACGGGTTGTATTTTCCGCCAAAATCTTGTGCAAGCCCGCCCCGCTACCTCTATTTTGCTACAAAAAGGACGAGTTGTTGAGGGCTTTGTCCGAAAAATCAGCATACTCCGATCTTTGGACGCATAAAAAAAATGTCGCTATGGATAAGCAAAAAGGAACTCGAAGAAGGCGACCGAAGGGAAAGCCAAATACAACATCTTCGATGAAAGAAAAAGGATATAGCTCCTCCTTTCATTACCGCATTAATGCTGTAGATAGACAAAGTGAGCAAGTATTGGCAATTAAGTTTGTACAATGGGATGTTCCCCCTTTGGAGAGCCTTTGTAATAGCAAAGTATATCTCCTACGAGTGAAACTCAATCGTGGCGAATGTATGAGCCGTGAGGAAAAGAATTGGCTATGCGAAGCGGTAAACTCAAACACCTATTTTCGCACAGCCGTTCCACTGCAAGGCTATCGCTTTGACTTCTTTGACGTACTGAAGAAATATCTTGTCAATCAGTACGGACAATGGACAGAGTTTTACGCACCCGACAGAACAAGCCTAAGAGCCTACCTATAATAGATAGATTAGGAATTACCAATCTACCAGTGTAGTATCTATATTAGTTAGAATCTTATTTATGACTTCATTGACAAAAGAGAATTGTTCAATTGCATCATTTGCAAGTACAGCCTTATTATTTCCGCTTAATATAAAATCTCCCAATGGATGTTCTATACCATCGTTATCTCTTATTTGAATTAAAGTTGGTGCATTTACTTTAATTTTACCATCTTTAAACTCAAATTCAATATTATATTTTATATATTCATCAAAATAGATATATTCCTTAGACCAATTTAAATACGCTGAGCGATGTAAAATATAATTAGTATTAACAGACAATATACTATTGTCTGTTTTATTTATCTGGTCATCTTTTTTTGCAAATATTTTTGTGAAAACTGATGCAGCCTTATTAAATAGCTCTTGTTTGGAATGACCTTTATAGTCAAATACATAAAATGATTTATCAGTATCTTTAGAAGTGTATGTACAATTAGGTGTTATCACAAAATTAACCTTACTTTGTCCATAACTAATCAAAGAGATTAACAAAAAAATAATTAAAGTGTAGATTTTTTTCATATTTTATTGATTTAAATTTATTACAGTATTCTCTAAACAGGAGTTATAACGTAGCAAATTACTCCCAATATGTATCTCCGCCATTAATTTTTCTGCACTTTCCTTATCATTTTCTGAATAATAGTATAAAGTCCAAGTTGCTCTATTATTGATAGATTCCGATATTTTCTTGAAATATGGAAAATCTATTTCATTATATGAGTGTCCTATTACAATAACCTCATCTACATCCGAAAGTTTGTGAAATTGATCCAAATATTCTTTTATGATTTCATCTGTATGCTTTCGCATCTTGTCATAAAAAGCACAGACGGCACTTTCAGCAAATTCCTCATGCCCGTCCTCCGTTGTTACGACATCTCCCATTTCTTCGTCTATAATCAAATGGGCGTTCTCATCTCCATACAAGGCTTTTTTTACATTAAACTTTTCTACATCCTTACCGTGCCCAAATATTAATTCTTCCCCCACTCTTTTATGTATGTGAAAAACATTCTCAGCAGGAATCTCATATATTTTCTCCAGCACTTCAGTATAGTTGAAAGTGAAAAAACGGGCGGTTTTGTCTATTTCGTATTTCTTCGTTATGGTATCAAGTTCCAATGAATTTATCCATTCCTCAAATCCTGAACGAATGCAGTCTAATAGATTATCGCATTCCTCCTCTATGTATATTTGCGCATTATACCAATCAGCATCCCGGAATTCATCTGAAGCGAAATTAGGAGTGTTTTCATATATTATATCTGCAAGAGAATCATAACAGATACCTTCTTCTAATCCTCGTTCAAAATCTGACCATAATTCGGAGTCGCTATCAACATAGTAATATTGCCCCATTTCTTCTAAAACATCTTCTCTGTTACGTTCAAGATATGTGTAGAAATCTGAATATTTGCATGGAATTCCATGACCTATATCAAAGCCATTGCCAATAATGTATAGTTTCATAATTTTGTTTTATTTGTTTGATCTGTATATATTATCTACATTGTTACAGCGGTCTTATAGAACTCTTTTATTAGTATATTACTGAATAGAGCAACTAATAAAGCAAGTATTAAATTCGTTATACTGCCATTCGTTTAATTAATATTACCCACAAAGATAATGCTTTCCTTTCATAAATACAATTTAAATAAAAATTTTAATTAGCCATAATGCTTCTTCCAGAAAGATTTGACGGTTTTTTCAAAAAGGGTCTACCTTTTGGGCGAAAAAGGTAGACCTTTTTCTGATAATAGGTAGACCTTTTTCTGATAATAGGTAGACGGTTTTACTCATTTAGGTTAACCTTTTTGCGAAAAAGGGTTGATAAGTGTCAAAAAAAAGTATGTGCTTTTCTTGGAGATAGTCATGAATTTTCTTACCTTTGTGATATAAATCTACTAACAAGTTGAGGAGGATAAAGCCCCAACCTCCAAAGGCTTAACAATCGGGGCTACACTAATTACTATGGCGAACAGACCTATTGCCTATACGCTAAAGGAGCGTAAAGGAACAGTTGGAAATTTGAAAGGGAAAATCGTTGTGCAGGCACATCCTACAGGACGAAAGAGAGTTGATCATCGTAGTTTCTGTGATGAAGTAGCACACGCCACAACGTTCACAGGTGCAGAAGTTGAGGCTGTTCTCAGACTTGCAGCTGAGATAGCAAAGAAGCACGTTGAGAACGGAGACATTGTAGACTTCGGAGACATCGGGACACTTACACCTTCTTTCCAGAGTAAATTGGTTGAGAAGGGAAAAACGGAGTTCAACCCAAAGGTTCATATTACGAAACCTGTGGTACATCTCACCCCTTCAAAGAAGTATTTTACACTTACTGGCGTGAGCTACGAACGTGTTTCAGCACCTGACAAGAAGTCTGGTGAGGAACATCCCAATCCAGGACCTCAGCCAGAACCGCATCCATAAAATAAGATGTATGTGTGATTGCTAACTATAAAATTGATGCGTGGAGACGATGTACTCCACGCATCAATTTTATTTAGTAGTATGACTACTATTTTACAAATCCATTCTTATAAAAGTCATACCAAGCTGCAATCTTTTCCGAGGTATTGGCTTTCAGAAGTAAGAGCATTTCACGAGTGAACTCCAAGTGACCAGTAATATTTGCTGTAACGATGTTTTTATCACTTACAGCCTGTGCGTTCACATATCCTGTTTCGTTCGTGTATCTTTCACCACCCCATTGTTTAAGTTGGTCGAGACCATTACCCGTATGTTTTACGTTGTTCAAGAAGCCATGAGCACACAGAAACGATGCTCCGTTGCATATCGCTCCTACTATTTTACCCTTATCCAATGCTTCTTGTACCAATGGCGCAACAAGTTCTGCTTCAGGTGAATCCCATCGATTGCCACCGATAAGGACTAAGGCTGCATAGTCTTTGGGCATATTCTCAAAAGAATAATCAGATAACGTTTTGAATCCACCAATGGAACAGACTGCATCTAATGTCGGAGCAACTGTATGCACTCTGTACTTGATTTCACTACCTGGTATTACGCCAACATGAAGGGCTGTAGAGAGAAAAGCACCTTCCCAATCTGTGTACTCATTCAATAAGACGAAGAGTACCTTTTTTGTTTCTTTATTCATTGCTTATCCTATTTAATCGTAATACAAAGTTACAATTTTTCAGCAAAATAGAAACAACATCATAGGAATAATTCTTGGTTTAATATAGTCAGATGATAAAGAACAACGCAAACTCAACCTTTCGGCGTTTGACTAACCCATTCAAAACTTTACCCTTATATCGGCAAAACGAAACATACTCCCAATAGAAGTTTCTATCTCCAGCCTCTATCTTTCGCAGTAGCTTACTCTTTGGGTGCTTACCATATCCAAGCAATCGCCCTACACCCACATTGTAGGCAAGCAAGGTCAGCAGCAGGGCATCCTTACCATACCCTTTGAAGTGTTCAAAGCATTTCCAAAGGTCGGCACGGAGCAGGGAGTCTGCCTGCCGTTCCGTCATATCCGCTGTGAAACGCTCTCCTGGTTGCAGCTGATGCCCATATCCAACATACGGATAATTCTTCCAGCCGTGCATACCCTCAAAGTATTTCACTACGACAACTGCACGCTCAAAAGGTGGCAAGTCTGCCAGCCGCACCCTGAGCTGGGCAAGGGTCGGCTGACAGAACAGGCAGAATACACAAAGTAAAATGAAAGCATTTATCGTTCGCATCAATTATGGTCTTAGTGGCGAGAAGATGCAGGCTTATCCTTGCCCTCTTCCCGCTCGTTGTTAAAACTAAAGGTCAGCTGCTGAACCCTGCCGAAATTATCCTCCACATATACATCAATCGTCTGACGGTCGGCTGAGAGCGAGGTGTAGTACAGGCGGAACACATCCTTTGTGAGTGGATAGCGGTCGTTAGGCTTGAACACCGTGCCGTTATCATTTCTTAGCAAGCCCTTGCCGTCAGACTGGAAATAACGTATCGTATAGCGAGTGTCAGCAAAGTCGCCCCCTCGTTTGAGCGTGCAGCGTATCTCTGCCGTCTGCCCCCTTACGATGTCCTTCTGAACCGGCATTGTCTCCACCGTAAACGGATAAGACTGCTGAACATCCAAATTCCTATCACAAGCAGATAGGCAAAACACGGCAAGGGTCAGCACGCCCATTACCCAAATTGTATTCAATATCTTCTTCATCTTTTCTTCTACTTAAAAGTTAAACCTTAGTCCTGCTGAAACAGCCGGACGGAAACAATACACGTCCGTTCCAAAGAGGAAACGTCCCTGCGCTTTGACAAGAAAGAGAACCCTGTCCGTCAGGAACACTTCCACCGAGTCATGTACGGCACCGCCATAGACAAAGCGGGAGCGGTCGAGCAGTGTCGCCCCATCGGGCAGCAGCTTCTTGTCCTCATTCAGTTGCTCATAGCCACCCAAGGCGGATATACCGCCATAGAGAAACACGTTTTTACCTCTGTCGGAGAGAACAGGGTGCATATAGCCCACCTGCAAGAGTGCATCCTTGAGTTTTACGTTATAACTTCTGTACGGCATATTCTGCTGTTCATACTCTGCCATAACAAAGGTATAATTCTCACGCCCCAAATATCGGGTGAGTGATGCTCCCATGCCGAAATTGTCAGCAGCAAGGAACTTTTCACCCTTGATAAGCGGAACACAGCCCAAGACCTCTATTCCCCTTTGCTTGGGTATCAGTCGCTGTGCCTGCGATGGCAGACTGAAAGTCATAGCCACCGCAACGCAAACCGATAAAATGATTTTCTTCTTCATAATGTCTACCATTTCAGTTTGAGGTTATCAATCTTCTTTGCTATCTGCAGGTCTTCTGCCGTCACATGGAAGGTCAGCGTACGACCGCCATTTCTCTCATAGAGCGTCACTTCAAGCTGCTTGTCTTCTGCAAGAGAAAACTGCTCGAGCGCAAACACAGCATGTTCACAGCTCATGCCACGCACCTGCATCACCTGATGATAGGCACGAAGTGGCTGCAATATTTGCTCCTGTATGGCGGTGCGCTTTGCCATCTTCTTATCAACCACCTTGAATGTGATAAAATCCACCGAGTACGGCATATTTGTGGCGTTTTCCATTCGAGTGTGGAAATACAGCAAGCCGTTATGGGCGTACAAGCCACGAAGCAGGAACTTCATGCCGAACTGCTGTGCACCGATGTGCTTAATGCTGCGTCTGTCATTCTGGTAGATGGTCTGCATCATCAGCTTTACTAATACGGGCGACTCGTTGCCAAGTTCCTTAAAGTAAATGTCAGAGCGATTGCTTGGCAGGCGTCCGTCCGTTGGTGACAAGAAGTCTTTCATCTCAATGCTGAGCTTCTCCGGCTCATCGGCATACTTTATATTAAAAGCGTAAAATGAGCCGTCCTCACAGATGACACTCATATTGGTTTCCGTTTCAAAGTCCTTCACCGAAGCCTTTACACGTAGCACGTTCTCTGCATCCTCCGCCTTACCTGCAATGATGTTCTGCGAACCTAAGTCTACATAGCGGATAGCAGAAGGGAAGATAAGATGCACGGTCTTGTCAAAGGTAACGTCAAGACCATACGGCAGTACGACACGCCCTGTTGGAATAGCACGACTCATACCTTGAAAGAGCTCTCCCGAAGTAAGCGGACGGCTTGGTGTCAGACCATCATTGTTTTCCTGTGCTGTGGCTGTTGCTCCCACCATGGCAAGCATAGCCATTGATAAAATAATTTTCTTCATTGTTCCTTTTTTATTTGATGTTATTTTTTACTTATCATTTTCGATTGTTTTATTTGGACTGAACCAAGAAAAGGCGGTAGCCACTCTTGAGCGTTACCTTGATGGTGCGCAGCTTCTTCTGAAGCAGCTGACTTGCTCCCTGCATCACCCCACGGGCAGCCTCGGAGATAATCTGGTCCTTGGCAGAGGAAGCGAAGGTAAAGGATGTTCCCATTGAACCACCGATGTTCGCCCCTACTTCCTTAAGCGCATTGATGTCCTCCGAACCTGGTATATACACACCCTCCTGTCCGTCCATGTCGTATGCCGAGAGCTTGACGGCTATGATGTGGCCGTCCACTTCTATGCTTTTGATAAGCAGGTGCATACGGTTACCCTCAATCTTGGCAACGGCTATGAGTCGGCTCTGTTGTGGAATGTGCAGCCCTTGTACCTTAGCACTTTCAAGAAGACGGAGTACAACATTGTCACCCTCCTTAAGAACAGTAGTCCTGTCCACTACGACTTTCAGCGTATTGCGCATTGTAGGTGCAGCCGTACTTGCGAGCGAGTGAAAGCCCAAGTTGCGTGCTTTCGTGCCATACTCCTTGATGAAGTCAGCGTCGCTCATCGGCTGCCCCAGTGAGGACACTACTTGTTTGCGTTCCGCCAAGATTTCCATTGCAGGCAAATCGGCCGAACCTCCGCTTATATTACTGCCCATACTCTGACCTTTGTTCGTTGCCGTTTGCCCTTTACCCTCGGTAAAGTCATTACCCAAAGATGGTGGAACGGCAGAAGCCTTGGGAAGATACCTCGCTGCCATCTGATAGCTCTTTTCCATCAAGGCAAGCTGTCGTTTCTCTTCATTGTCCTCCCTGCTGTCTTTGGCAGAGAGTTCCTTTTTAAGGTTATCTATCTCCGAACGCAGGGCTTCACGCTCCTGCTCGTGCAGGTCGGGAGCGTAAAAGGAGTTCAATAGGCGATTGTTCTCTTCATAGCGATGCATGGAGCTTTCTATCTTTGCCGTAGAAGCAGCTGTCTCTGCACGCTGCGCTTCTGATGGAGCAGTGTTCTGGGTGAAATAGTCCGATAGTCTGCCCATCTCCTCACGGGTCTGTTCCTCCTCGTGTGCCTTGTCGCCTAATTCATAGGCTTTGAGCTTGTTCTCCGTCAGTTTTTCTGTTGTAGCCTGCGGGATGCTGTCATTGAGTCCCTGCTCCGCTGCAGTCTTATCCTTACCCGAAGGTGCGAAGATAAACCACATCGAGAGGGCAAACAGCAGTCCCAGTCCTCCGAAGACCAAGCCTTTCTTCATTTGTTCTTTCTGTTTATTATCCATTTTCTTTGATGGTTTGATGATGTTGTAGGTAAAAATTGCCGTGTAACTCTTGTAAAGTACTGTCCGTCCGTATCGGACTGTCCGTCAGCTTTCCCGTGGGGATGGGTAGTTTCTCCTTCTTTGGAGGAAGGAAAAACTGCGCTATCATCCAGAGTGAGCAGAGCAGATAGATGAAGCTCAGCCCATAGACGATTTCCTTTCTCTGCCTTATCGTGAGCCTTTCACAACGATGGCGGAGCCATAGGTGAAAGCGCAGATAGTGACGTGAGAATAAAAAGTTTCTTTTCCTTGCCATAGCCTTATCGTTTATAGGTCTGTATGTCCCTGTTCTCCTTGACGAGGAAGTTCTCCATCAGGAAGCCTTGCGGATTGTTGTCCGAACGGACAGAGTTCTGCAGCGTGCAGGTCGTAACAAGACTGCGCTCTGTAACGTTACTCTGACGGACGATAAACTCCCGTGCATAGGTCGTTACCGCATAAGGATAAGTATTAAAGTTACAGTGGATAGAGTCCACCTCTATGCGCTGATTGACATTGCCCGATATGGCACGGTTATAATAGCCCTTCTCTGCCAAGTCCTTGTAATAGTTGAAAGCCGACTTGTCACACAGCACGAAGGCACGTTCCATGTTCTTCTCAATGGCATCCTTGTCGGGTGCAATGGTGAAGAACAGCTCATGGAAACGACGTACATGCTCCTTTGCCTCTACGGGACGGTTTCGACTTGCATCTTGACTGAGGGCAAGCATGAGCGACTTTCCCTGGTCAAGCACATAGATTTTCTCCCGCTGCTCCTTGGCGAAGCTGTATGAGGCATAAACGGCATAACCGCTTACCGCCACACAGACGATGGCAAAGACAAAGGCATAGAGTCTTATCTGTCTGAATGAGGTCTCGATATTGTTAAGTGATTTGAATTCCATTTTTTTCTTTTCCTTTCTTTATTAGTGATTACTTTCCTTTGAGCAATACTCCCTTGATACGTCCACCGACATTGCCGATGACCGACCCGGCACCTGCTGCGGCATATCGTCCGCCCGTGTAGGCACTTTGTGCACCGCGCTGTGCAGCCTGATTGACATTGCGGCCGTAAGAGCCGATACCACCACCCGCTTCGATAATCCAGCCTGCAACGGTGGGAACGCAGAAGTAACCCACGATGCCGATAAGGAAGAAGACGATGTAGTACCACGTCCCCGCATCGGGCAGGTAGTTGGGGTCGCTGAGCGCCTCGATGTCCTTCTGTACCATCAGCACCTGTATCTTCGTAAGCAGTGCCGTAAGGATGGAGCTGACAGGCAGCCACAGGTAGACAGAGATATAGCGTGAGAACCATGCTGTAAGTGAGCCTGACAACCCGTCCCACACGGCAATGCCGAAGACTATCGGACCGAGAATGGCAAGGACGATGAGTATGAACGTGCGTAGTGTGTCGATGATAAGCCCTGCAGCATGGAATAGGAGTTCCAAAAGGTCGTGTACCATCTTCATAATCCATTGCTTGGTCTGATAGGCAGCACGCTCGGCATACATACCCGCTATTGTCACGGCATCTTCAGGTCCGATGATGCCCATTTCCTCTATCTTTTGGTCGAACTTCTCGTTGGATACCAAGTAGGCTGTTTCGGGATTGCGCAGGTAGGCTTCCTCCTGCAGACGGTTACGTTTGGCGGTAAGCTCCGCCAAGTTGGTCTCCTGTTGGTGCACCATGCTTTCCGTTCCCTGCACTACGGGCGAGAGAACGGCATTCATCGTACCCAGTACGACTGTCGGAAAGAACATTATACAAAAGCCTAAGACAAAAGGTCGGAGAAGTGGAAAAACATCTATCGCCTCGGCACGGGCTATGGAAGCCCATACCCGAAGGGCAATATAAAAGAGTGCACCCAAGCCTGCAATACCCTTGGCAATGCCCGTCATCTGGGCACAGAGCGGCATCATCTCTTCATAGGTTGAGTGGAGCAGCTCGTGTAAACTGGCAAAATCCATAAGCAAGTGTGTTTAGATGTATGAATGACCAATAACCAATAACTTAATTACCAATACCTGCTTGCCGTATTGCCGTAGAGTGCCTTGACAGAGGCAAGGTTGTTCTTCTCACGGGCACGGACGTAACTTACGGAGATGTTCTTCCTTGTGTAATACGACACGAGCGAACAGTTTTCCCTAAGCGTGGTATAAATACGGTCGATTGCCTGCATTCGTTCGTGATCGTTCATCGAGAAGACATTACTCTTAACGATGGACTTGAGTTCCTTGAGACTCTCACCGCTCTGCTCCAGAAGCTTGGCATAGCCCGAAGCCATCGCAGCGAGTTCCGAAGGGCGGAAGTTCTTGTCCGAGAGCATTTTCTTATATGAGGTAACATAAATCTCCGAAATATCGCCCACCATGAGGATACACTCCTTGACCTTATAGGCATCCCCAATGAGGTTATTCACCTTCTTTAGGGCATCATAATACTTCTTGGTGTCGTTGTAGAGTTTTTCCACTTCCTTGAATCCGTCCAAGGTGTTCTTCACCGTCTTGGTGGCGGTGGCAATCTCCTTGACCGAATTGACGATGTTGCCGGCAAAATTGCCAGGGTCGGTTACTACCCACTGTGCGTGGGCCTTGGGAACAGAAAGGCTCAATCCTAAGAGAGCCATGAAAATGTACTTTTTCATTGTTACTATAGTTTTGATGGTTTGTACTTATTTCTTTTTATTGTTTCTTTTCTCTATGGCAAGCTGACGAATAGCTGTTTCGATATCACCACCGAGCTGTGCTGCCCTGTTCATCACCTCCACCTTCTCGGTTTCCTCCGTGGTGTAGATGAGGTACTCCTCCATGCTCACTTCTGTAGCATAGACGGCACTCTGCATACCGCCCAAGCCTATCCACACCTCCTTGTAGAGTCGATTCGGGTCATTGTTTTGATTGATGGAGAGTATCTGGCTCTTTTCCTTTTCCGAAAGACCGAGCATCGCCTGTATGCCGTCGAACTTGGTCATGTACTTTCTCTGGTCAAGCAGTATCTTGCAGTCAGAGTTGTTGATGATGCTCTCCTTGACTATGGGCGACTGAATGATGTCGTCCACTTCCTGCGTTACGACAATGGCCTCCCCGAAATATTTTCTCACCGTCTTATAAAGATACTTGATGTAGTCTGCCATGTTTGCCGAAGCAATCGCCTTCCACGCTTCCTCAATGAGTATCATCTTACGGATACCCTTTAATCGGCGCATCTTGTTGATGAAGGCTTCCATGATGATGATGGTTACCACTGGAAAGAGGTCTTTATTGTCCTTTACTTGGTCAATCTCGAAGACGATAAAGCGTTTAGAGAGCAGGTCGATGTTCTTATCCGAGTTCAGTAGGAAATCATATCGACCACCACGATAATATTGCTTGAGTGTCGTTAAGAGGTTATTGATATTGAAGTCCGAGAGCGTTACCTTGATGTCACGCTTTTCCATATCCTTGCGGTACACATCCCGCAGATACTCATAGAAGGTATTGAAACAGGGCGTAACGCTATGGTCAGCACATATCAGCTCGATATAGGAGTTTACAGCTGAACCAAGTTCACCTGCCTCGGTCTTAGTGATATGCTCATCTGCACTCTTCCAAAGTGTAAGCAGCAGCGTACAGATACTCTCCCTTTTCTCTACATCGAAGAAATAATCATCCGTATAAAAAGGGTTGAAAGATATAGGACTTTCATTGGTATAGGTGAAGTAGACGCCGTCCTCGCCCTTGGTCTTGCGGTGGATAAGTTCGCACAAGCCTTGATATGAGTTACCCGTATCGACCAAGAGGACGTGCGCCCCCTGCTCGTAATACTGGCGTACCATGTGGTTGGTAAAGAAAGACTTGCCGCTACCCGAAGGACCCAAGATAAATTTGTTACGGTTGGTGATGACTCCCTTTTTCATCGGCAAATCCGATATGTCTAAGTGGACGGGCTTTCCTGAAAGGCGGTCTGCCATCTTGATACCGAAGGGAGAGAGCGAATCCTTGTAGTTCGTTTCTGCCGTAAAGAAGCAGAGGGCAGGCTCGATGAAAGTATAGAACGACTCTTCTGATGGAAAGTCTGCCGCATTGCCGGGTATGCCCGCCCAGTAGAGCGTTGCCGCATCAATGGTGTTATGGCGAGGGTGGCATTCCATAAGAGCAAGTGCAGAACCCACGTCATTCTTGATCTGGCGAAGTTCTTCCTTATCGCTACTCCATGCCAGTACGTTGAAGTGAGCACAGATGGAGGTCAGTCCCTGTGAATGGGCAATATTGAGATACTCCTGTATCCACTCCTCGTTGATTTGGTTACTACGGCTGTAGCGTGCCAGCGAGTGCATATTCCTTGCCTGTTTCTCAAAACGTTCCAAGTTGGCATCGCTATCCTCGATGAAGAGGTACTGGTTATAGATATGGTTGCAGGGCAACATCAGACCCACGGGAGAGGCAAAGGAAAGACGGCAGTCACTTCTGTCGGTGGATAACCGTTCATATCGGCTGTCCGTGCTGACCGTTGTCGGCAGGTCATCCGTATCGGAGAGTATGTGTAGACAAAGCATATTGTCGCCCACACGCACAAGGTCTGCGCCCAAGCGGATGTCCTCCAAAGAAGCGTGTCCTTCTTCAGATAGAGAGAAATACCTGTCGAGTAGTCCGCCTTTTTCCTTTGTACCTATCAATTCCTCTTCTGTCATGCGGACAATCCTTATCTGCTCGGTATCGTTGATGATACGCTCGAACTGGTCCACTGCTTCCATAAACTTCATCACTTCATCCTTGTTGGTAATCTCTTTTGGTAGCAGGTGTCCACGGCAGAGCGAAGAAAAATTGCTCTGCTGCGCCATACGCTGCTTGTTGGTCTTGGTCAGGAAGAGATAGACTGAGTGGTGGAGATACGGACGTTCGTTGAAATGCCGTTCAGAGGAACGGGCAAGGAAGCTTAGTCCGCCATCGGAGAGTTTTCCTTGATAGTCCTCCTTGATAAACCAGTCCTGCTTGTGTACGATGCTGTAATTGGGTAGCACCTTGATTGCCTTATACCAGGCAGAGTGCATTGCTTCGTATTCTGTAGAAGTGACGGTAAAGAGTTCGGGCAATTCCACACGGAATGCGACCGTGATGTCAGCATCCTTGCTCACCATGCAGCCCTGCTCGATGGAGAGCAGCGGGAACTTTGATTCAAGGGTCGTTATCTTGCTTTTGTTTCTCATTTCTTTGCTTTCTTTGGTTGAAGATTACGGATAAGGTGGCAGACCGTACGACGGTTTACAAGGTAGCGTGGGTGCATACGTATTGCTCCTTTTTTCATCAGCCCATATTGCCCATACTTTCTATTCATGGTGAACGTTTGCCATACCACTATGGTGGCACCCACTACACCTATGACAAGACAGGCTATCTGACTGATGCCACAGAGATAGAGAATGACCACAAGAATGAAGACGGCAAGCAAGCCTCCTGCAAAGAGGAAGAGATACTGTGCCTTCAAGCCCTTGAACTCTACCGTCCGGCCTACACCTTTGTTGATTTCAAATGCTGCCATCGCCTTACAGGAAAAAACTTCTCAGAATTGTGGCAGCCACGATGAGGAAGATACACGCACCGAACCAAGAGGCTGCGGTCTTACTCGTATCGGGGTCACCACTTGAGAACTTGTTGTACACTTTAATGCCTCCAATCAACCCCACTACCGCCCCTACGGCATAAATGAGTTTCGTGCCGGGATCGAAGTAGGAGGTTACCATTTTTGTAGCTTCATTGATACCGGCAATGCCGTTGCCTTGTGCGTATGCTCCTATGGCGGTAGCCGTCAGGAGTAGCATTGTGATTTTCTTTTTGTTGTTCATTGTTCTTTTTATTTTAAGTTGTTAAATGAATTGTTTTCTTTTGGGGAGAGATGGTAAGGGGTGGCTCGGTTTTATTGTATGACAGATATAGTTTGATTGTTTTACTTTTGAGCCACCCCTCGAACACTGTACAATATGAACAAAAACAATAGTTTTACAGATAGTATGAAAGTGGATGCTCGTCATCTTCCGAAACATCGCTGTTGCTGCTTTCTACGTTTGAGCTCGTTTCAAAGTCAGAAGAAGAGTTTATATTATTTTCCTCCAATTCCGCTTCTTCCGCCTTGCGAATGGCAGCAAGTAGCTTTTGATGGTCTTTCTCCTGCTTAAGCGTTGCCTCTTTGATATAGTCCATAAGCTGTGTGCCCTGTATGCTTTGCAGAGTATCCAGCACTTCGGCTTCGTTTTCCTCATCAAGTGCATCGTCATTCCTGTGCCAACCATTTATACGGGACAAGTCCCTTGTAAGAATGGCGGACGGTGAGACTTCGGGCATCACTGCATCAGCGATTTGCAGTTCCTCACGGATAATAGCGTCTTCGTCAGATTCGTCCATTGTGTAGTCAACCTGCATTTCATTGTCCTCTTCTGTACCTTCCGCTTCTTTTGTATCTTCGGACATAGATGAGTTTTTCTCTGCAAAAGTATCAGGTTTTTCATCAGGATTCTCAGAAGAGGAAGCAGCGGGAACTTCGGAGATAGATGGGGAAACGAAAGGTTTACTCCTGCCCACCAAAACGTGACGTGCATTGTCAATCTGCTCTTGGGAAACGGATGTATTGAGACTTGTGTTATGCCCGTTTCCTTTCTGTTTTGGTGTATTCTTCCCTGATTGGGCTGCCAAATTTTGAAATAACCTCCAAAAGTATGCGATGCCGAGAGCTATCCACGCTATACCCAGCAAAAGCAATGCGCCTAACAATAAATTAATTATCATAAGTCTATGGTTTTATCGCGCCTGCGTTGTGAGGCGGTATGGTTCAACAAATCCTGATATGTTTTCAAATGATCGAGAAGGATATTCTCAATATACCCCGTGATGGAAGCCTCCGATCTGATGTCGTTCAGCACATCACGCAGTATCTGGAGTATCTCAGTATGGATACTGAAGCCCGACTTATTGCGCCCATTGCGGACACCCGTCAGAAATCGCTGTTCGTATTCAGGAAAGTCCATTGCTGGGGAAGAATCCTTCGTTCTGGCATTTCTCTTTCTTTTCGAGGGCTGCGCTGTTTTGGCATTGGTGTCATTAAACGAAGTTTCTTCCGGTATTTCCTCCTGTTCGTCAATCTTAGAAAGAGAGGCACTTGCATCTTCTTCCACAGAGTCTAAATCATCATCCAAATCAATGGGGTCGTCAAAGTCTGGTGTGTTCTCCTCTGTGCGCTTCTTGACACCAATGTCTGCCATCTCCTCCAATTTCGCTTGAAGCAGCTTTTCACGTTGCTCTTTCAGTGATTTCATACGCCGTTCTCAGTTTTCAGGTTGAGTTTCTCCATGACCTCCATTACCCACTCATTCACTCCAGTCTGAGGGCGGAGAGCCCGTGCAGGGGGCAGGTAGGAACAGCGAAATACTCCTTTGACACCCCCTTGTGCTAATTCCCTGCTGAATCGGACGGAGTTGTAGATACGAGTATCGAAAATCGGCAATCCCTGTTCCTCAGCATTCTGACTGAACAGGTCGATGACCGTGGTACTGGCAGTGCGGTTGATTTTGTTCCAAAGCAGGAAGAAGTCCTGAATGCGTGAGCCTTCAAACCCGACACCCAAGTCTCTGATAGTCTTGGCGTATGCAAAACTCGATGCCAGCGACTGTGGGTCGGCTTCTATAGGTGAGATGATGTAGTCCATCGTAATGGACAAATCCATCATGGCACTGGTAAGGGCATGACCAGGAAAGTCAAAGATAATCAGTTGCGGTGCCGTCTTCATTTTACGAAGGTATTTCATGACATCGGAAACGGCTCTTTCTGGTTTGCTTCTGATGATATGATACGATTTCTTGCCGTAGCGCGACAGGTGCTCGTGAAGTTCCTTGCCCAGTTCGGGTGAGGACTCGATGAGGTCTCTGTCGCGTTCGCGGAGTTTGTAGAACGATTCCTGCGTACCGTCACAGTCCACGACGGCAAGAGAGATGTTCTTTTCGTAATATAGTATGGAAGCCAGCACTTCAGCAAGGCTGCTTTTGCCAACTCCGCCTTTCTGTGAGGCGAAGCCCAGATAGATGGGATTGTTTTTTTCTTTTCCATATTCATAGTCGGTTGTTACTTATGTTATAAGTTAATGTATATCTTGACAGACAAGTCATGTCATCTTTATTGTTGAAACCATATTTTTGACTCGACCTAAAAGTCTGGTTTTGACCCAGCTTAATTTTGACTCAGCCCAAAGACATAAAATCATCCATCGTTCAAACCATTATTGATTGAATCTTTTTGAGATTGAAACCATCTTTTTTGACTCTTCACCCATACGGATTTTAAGCTGTCTTTCAACTGAATTTGCTTGCAAAATAACAAGGTTTTATCCTAAGTTTCAACTACCTGGGAAGTACAGGGAAATGTAAGGAAAAAGAGTGAACATCATTGATAATGAGATATTTGAAAACTCGCCGTAACTTTGCAAGCGAGAATAATACATGGAGGTAATATCCCGAAGCAGACACCCCCAAAGGGTGGATACTTCAATCGTATCAACTCTTGATATTGGCAAGGTGTGTCTTTGTCCGACAAACTCCGTTTCTGCCGACAAAGACCCTTGCCCCGAAGGGGGGGATTACTCCAAAGTCGTAATTACAAAAAGGAAAGACTATGAATGATAAGATTGAACGATGGGACAGATGGGACACTCGTCTTCCCAAGCCCAAAGACCAGCAAAGGGCAATTGATTTGTTTCAGCGTTCGGGTGCGCAGACCAAGTCGGATTTCGTGCGTGGTCGTATTCTTGGAGAGAGTTTCAAGGTGATTACGGTGGATAAATCCGCTGTGGAATATTACCGAAAACTCTCCGAACTAACGGCACAAATCCATAAGATTGGCGTGCTGTATAACCAAACCGTGCGTGCCATCAACAGCTATCATAACATAAAGACTGCACAGATTATGCTTGAAAAGTTAGAGCATTTATCGGATCAAATTATCAGCCTGCAGGAGCAGGCTATCAGTCTTACCATAGACTACCGTAAGAAATGATTGCCAAAATATCTGCCACGGAAAACCTTGGAGGGGCATTGGGTTACAACTTCAAGAAAGTAGAGAAAGAGGAAGCAAGCATTCTTCTTGTCCAAGGCTTGTATCAAAACAAAGAGGGAACTTATACGATGGCTGAAGTATTTGCTGATATGCAAGCAGTTATTCCAGAGAAATGCCGAACAAAAAAGATGGTGTTTCATTGCTCCCTCAATCCTCACCCAGATGAGAAACTCTCCGATGAAACACTCACACAGATAGCCAAGGAGTATATGGAGACACTCGGTTATGGCAAGCAGCCTTATATCGTGTTCAAGCACAACGATATCGCCCGTGAGCATATACACATCGTGTCGCTTCGGATAGATGGTGAGGGAAAGAAAATCAACGACAAGTTTGAAAAGCGAAGGAGCAAGCAGATTACTGATACCTTGGAAAGGAAATACGATCTTATCCCAAGTTCAAAGGTTGCTGACAAAGCGGTGGAAGAAACGCCCAAGATTGACATCACCAGAGGAAACATCAAGGAACAGGTGGCAAGTGTTGTCCGCACGGTTCTGAAGCATTATCGCTTCTGTTCCTTGGGTGAATTGAATGCCATTCTTTCCGCATACAATCTTGCAGTGGAAGAAGTGAAGACGGAGTTTCGGGGAAAGAAGTATGACGGACTGGTTTATGGTTCCGACTGATGACAAGGGGGGCAAGGCAAGCACACCCATCCATGCCTCGGACATTGGTCGTGGTATGGGCTATACTGCTGTACAGAACAGGATACAGAAATCAAAGCAAGCTATTAAGCCACTGATACCGGCAATAAGACACAGGATATTGGAAGTGATGTGTTCTTCTCCTCAAACAGAGAAGGCCCTACAACAAAGATTGGAAGAACAAGGCTTGCGTGCAGTAATCCGAAAGAACGAAAGCGGGCGCATCTATGGCATCACATTCATTGACGACAAGGAGGGCGTTGCGCTCAATGGCTCACGCTTGGGCAAGAGATATGCTGCCAATATATTCAATGGTTTTTTCTCCAATCCAACGGACAACCCATTCTTGGACGAAACGCTGTACGGCAGTCCGTCTGTACATTTGGATCAATCTGCAACCGTTCACCCTTCGCAGCTAAATACGGAGGAAAGCGACAACCTTGTCGATGAACTTATCGAGGATATGACAGATGGTTCTTTCCTGTCTACGGGCAACGATGATTGGAAGGAGGCGGCGTGGCAGCGTAAACTCCGCAGGCAAAACAAAGTCAATCTCAGACAGAGGAAAAGATAGGTAAAGTATTTCAAACTTTGTTTGAACAACATTCAAATGCAATTCAAATAACGATAATACAACAAATATTAAGCAATACGATTATGGCACAAGAAGATGATTTAAGGGCATTAGGTAAGGTCATGGACTTTATGCGAGGTATATCGGTGATATTCCTCCTTATCAACTGTTATTGGTTCTGCTATGAAGCGTTCAATACATGGGGATTTACGCTTGGCATAGTAGATAAGATTCTGATGAACTTCCAGCGTACAACGGGATTATTCTCGTCTATCCTCTGGACAAAACTCTTTTGTGTGGTGTTCCTTGCTTTGTCCTGCCTTGGGACAAAGGGCGTAAAAGAGGAGAAAATCACATGGCCAAAGATTTGGACGGTGCTTTTCTCCGGCTTCGTCTTTTTCTTTCTCAACTGGTGGCTGCTGGCTTTGCCCATCGGTAAGATCGGTGCAGCTTTGCTCTATATCTTCACGCTGTCCGTAGGCTATATCTGCCTACTGATGGGTGGCGTATGGATGAGCCGACTGCTCAAAAATAACTTGATGGACGATGTATTCAACACAGAAAACGAGAGTTTCATGCAGGAAACACGATTGATGGAGAATGAGTATTCCGTCAATCTCCCCACACGTTTTTACTATAAGAAGAAATGGAATAAGGGCTGGATTAACGTAGTCAATCCCTTCCGCGCCTCGATGGTACTCGGTACACCGGGTTCGGGAAAGTCCTACGCCATTGTGAACAACTACATCAAGCAGCAGATTGAGAAAGGCTTTGCGATGTATATCTACGATTATAAGTTCCCCGATTTGTCGGAGATAGCCTACAATCACCTGCTTCATCATTTGGATGCCTACAAGGTAAAACCGCAGTTCTTCGTGATAAATTTCGATGATCCGAGAAAGTCGCATCGGTGCAATCCTATCAATCCTGCCTTTATGACAGATATATCGGATGCCTACGAGAGTGCCTATACCATCATGCTCAACCTTAACCGCTCGTGGATACAGAAGCAGGGAGATTTCTTCGTGGAGTCGCCAATTATCTTGCTGGCAGCCATCATTTGGTTTCTAAAAATCTATGAGAACGGTAAGTATTGCACCTTTCCTCATGCCATTGAGTTCCTGAACCGTCCCTACGCACAGATATTCCCGATACTCACTTCCTACGATGAACTTGCCAACTACCTTTCGCCCTTTATGGATGCTTGGGAGGGCGGCGCTCAGGACCAGTTACAGGGACAGATTGCCAGTGCCAAGATACCGCTGTCTCGTATGATAAGCCCTTCCCTTTATTGGGTGATGACGGGTGATGATTTCTCGCTCGACATCAACAATCCCAATGAGCCGAAAGTTCTTGTTGTAGGTAACAACCCCGACCGTCAGAATATCTATTCGGCTGCACTTGGACTTTACAACAGTCGTATTGTGAAGCTCATTAACAAGAAGAAGCAACTCAAATCCTCAGTGATTATCGATGAGTTGCCAACCATCTACTTTCGTGGGCTTGACAACCTCATTGCTACTGCACGAAGCAATAAAGTTGCCGTATGTTTGGGCTTTCAGGACTTCTCACAACTTACCCGTGATTATGGAGACAAGGAGAGTAAGGTAATACAGAACACGGTAGGTAATGTATTTAGTGGTCAGGTCGTAGGCGAAACTGCTAAGACGCTTTCCGAGCGTTTCGGAAAGGTACTCCAGCAGCGGCAGTCCATGACCATCAATCGTAACGACAAATCAACATCAATCTCCACGCAAATGGACAGTCTTATCCCGGCAAGCAAGATTTCCAACCTCACGCAAGGTATGTTTGTGGGTGCTGTGTCCGACAACTTCGACGAGCGTATCGACCAGAAGATTTTTCATGCGGAGATTGTGGTGGATAGTGCCAAGGTATCTGCAGAAACAAAGACCTACGAACCAATTCCCACGATTGCAGACTTTACAAACGAAGATGGCTCCGATAATCTCAAAGAGACCATCGAAGCTAACTATCGCAAAGTCAAGGAAGAAATTCTCTCGTTAGTTGATTCAGAGATTATGCGTATTAAGAATGATCCGAAGCTTGCTCATTTAATCAAAATGTAATCCTTTCATCTATACAATATTAATTATGGATTTGATTATTCCCAATAAGAATCAAAGGTATGATCTCTGTAAATCTCACAACGATTTCGTTCAAAATTGAGTATATTAATATTATAGCCTATTTTCTCATAATGCATTAAATACGGAAACAAGTGCTTCCAACCTCAGAGGATATAGCCAAAAAGTTGGAAGTGCTTATCAAAGAATGAATGAAGGGAGATATTACAGAGTCGGAATATCTCCCTTTTGATTTACTACTTCTTGAACTTGCCGCCTTTCAGGTCGCTCCCCACCATCCGCTTATTGATTTTTTCACGGAGTTCGTCAAGAAAATAAGTGCGACTGTCATCTTTGCGATGCTTTATATTCATATATACGTTGTAGCAGTTCTTTATCTCCACTCCGAAGATTTCAGAGAGTGTGTGCCAATTCCTCCATACCAATTTCTCCATTACTGATACAATTGCAGGTATCGAGAGCATACAAGAGTTCGACTAAATAATAAACAGAAATACCAGAAGACAATGATAAAATTGTTACTCCGGCAAAAAAATGAAACTTAAATGTCGTTATTTTCATTGCCTGATGTTTTTGCAGGCTAAGTTCGAAAGATTGTTTAGGGCAAAATAACCCTCAAAATGCAAGTAATATTTGTGTAAAACTTATAATGAATCAAGATATTGCTTAGGTTTCATCCTGTGATATTTGCAGAAAGCCTCTGTGAAATGACTGAGGTTAGTATATCCAACTTTATAGCCTACTTCTGACACCGAGTAGAGGCGAGTGGAAAGCAGTCGTTTTGCCCATTCCATCTTTTCGGATAGGGCATATTCTGCGATGGCTTTTCCAATAACCTGCTTGAAGCACTTTTGTAATTTGGAACTGCTCATATTGGCTTCACGCGCCAACTCGGGAATACTCGGTACATTACTGAGACTTTGAAGAATCTGGCGACGAACACGGAATACTGATTCAACATCATTCAAGTTTAGGTTGGCAAGAGATTTTACTTCCGAACGTTTTTCGAGCTTTTCAAGGAACATTGTCAGTAATTCCATAGTTTTTCCATGCAAATGAAGCGTTGAAAAAGGATTGTCGATTTCAGTTATAGACTTAATGTTATCCAAGACCTGTTGCATTGCAGGTGTAATGGTCTCAAACAAATAAAAAGCCTTGTCCGATTGGAGAAGCCGACCGATATAGGTTTCATGTGCTGCATCAATCTTTTCAATCCAATCCTTATTGAAAGTCAGTGTAATATTTTCGTATCGTTTCTTTGGAGGAAAACTCCACTCAGTCGGGATGCTACTTGAAGGCATGAAAATGCCATCGAGTGTGTCCACTCCGACCGTTTTTGTACTTGTTCCAATTATCTGCTCGTGTTTATGCTCATTGATATAGAACATGACAGGAATCCATTTCGAGTTTTCTACCGAGCGACGTATCATAGTTATCGGCTCGTATGCTACGAAACTGATATAAGTCAATGTTAGCCATGGCAGAGGATAATATTGTTTGAAGAATCCACTACCAATAGAAGAAGGAATGGTAAATCCATCGTTTATTACTGATGTGCCAAATTGTTCGGCAACCATCTCCATCCAATCTTCAGGCTTATTAATTGCACAAAATTCTATGGTCATTTTATCATGTCTTTTTGCAAAGTTACAAACAAACACGGATAAAAACTTGAATTATTGCAAGTTTTTATCCGTATTACTCTCAAAAAAGAACCAATAGCTCCATGAGAAATGTTTTTAATGAGAGTTTACTCAAATGCGACTAAACTTGAAGGAACTCCTATGGCAGTAACAATTGGCTTTTGCGAGCATTCGCCTGTCTTGGTATTGTATGTGTAATACCCCGTACCATTGTTACATATCATTCCAAAGACGATGAAGTCCTTGTAGCGAGTTATAGCAAAAGAGCCATTGCTGTCGGTCATTGGCAAATCAAGTTTTTCGATGGTTTTGTTCCAAATGTCGATTTTCACAGGTTGGAAGTCTTTCTTGAGTATTCCAAATTCTGTATCCGTTACTTTCACGCAACTATACACAATACCATTACCTGCATAGAAAGACTTAATCATATACTGCCCTGTTTTGCCTATTCCTTTTATGGTTGTCTTCGATAGGTTGAACAGATAATCGCTATCCCATTTGTCGCTTCCTTTGCGGATACGCAGGAAACCTTCCTTATCGGCAACATTGAAGTTGTTACCCGCACTGTAAAAGTAGATGTCACCCCGCTCGTCTATGAATGCGTCAGAATGGCGGAACAATCCTACAACACTTGTGCGGTTATCTTTGATAACTTCAGTCTTTTTCGTCTTGAGGTCAATGATAGCAACCTCTGCTCCAGTACCTGGTACGGAGGTATGAGGCGAATTGAGCTGATTGAGGGCAACATACATCTTTCCATCACGGATGACATTACAGCCGGGATCAGGATTGTTGTCTTGAACCGCATAAGACGAGAGGTCAATTTCATCTTCCTTTTGCAATGTTGAAGTATTGATTAACGCAATTTTTCCACGTCCGTGCAAAGCAACGTATGCCCGCTGTTCATCAACGAAGTTAATTTCTCCGGGTTGAGCCATCTGTTCAAATGTCATAGTACCTGCTTTTATCAGTTCTCCATGGGCACCTCTTGTAAACTTATGTATCTTATCCCCGAATTTCCCTTCGGGTACAAGCACTGTATTACCCTTAGCAAAGAGGTAGCAACCGAACCCGAATTCAAATGCTTTCTTATTGTCGGTTGCTTGAGGAGTCAAATCACTGAATGTCCCTACATAAGCACTTTTGTCCACATAATGCACAAAGGTGAAATGTTGCTGAACCTCTTGAGGAGTAGGCGTAGGTTCATCATTTTTGTTACAAGATGTCAGCCCTATGAAGCCGACCAGCATAGCAGAAAAAGCTATACGATTGAAAATAGTTGTATTCATCTTTTTATATTTGTTAAATTAGAAAATTCCTTTTGAGAAGACATATCTGAATTTGAGGTGAAGTGTCCGTCCTGCCAATGGTTGGCGGAATTGGTCCCAAACTTCTTTGTTCATTATATTATGGCATTCCAAGGCTACGGAATATTTGCTTTTGTAGGTCAACAATAGACCCATGTCATTGACGAAACTGCGGGGAATACGTCGTTTCTGTAATTCGGTAAGTTCCCAGAAGTAGAAGAACTCCTCAGTAAATTTGCCGTCCCAGAAAGCCTTGACATACCAATTCTTGAATAATCGGTTGCTGTGATACTCCGCCCCGAAGTTGGCGAACAAATAGGGAATGTTCGGTAGTCGCAATCCTTTTGTCGGATTGGGGGCTTGGGTACCGGGTAAATAGTTCAAGACATCACGCACATCCTGATAAGTTAGATTTCCGTAGGCATAGACCGTTGGCGATATGTCCAATTTTATTTCGGTTTCTATACCTTTAATATGTACCTTTTCTGCGTTTACATATCCGGCTGCCATGTGTTGTTTCATCAGTTTTATCATATCGCTTACCTGCATATAAAAGCTGTTCACTTCAAACTGCAATCGCGATAAGCCGAGGACATCATTTTTGTCTATTAAGAACCCCAGATTGAAGTTGTGGCTTTTCTCTGGTCTCAATCCGGCTGCAGGAAAGGTGATGATACCATCACCGAATAGTTCTTGTGAATTAGGAAGGCGTATTGCCCGCTGGTAAGATGCTTTCAAGTGAACACCTCTGAAGGGCTCGTATTTTATTGCCTCTATCCAGCCTATTTGTGAGGTCGTATTGTTCTTTTTCTTCGGAGCCTCAATCATCTCGTATGAAGTCAAATCTTCTATCTCGGAATGGAGGTGGAAATACTTTGCGGAGAGCATATTCGTCAGTTTCTTATCAAAGAGTTTTGACTCCCAAGTCAACCCCGAAATGAAACTGGTCTTTTTACTGGGAAATCCTCCGATAACAAAACCTGCATGCTGACTTGCAATGTTGTCGCTCGGTTGTCTTCTGGCGTAGTTAATAAGTGTGTTCAGATTCAAACTGTGATTGGCGGACAACTTGTAATCAAAATTGATACGTTCATTGATTTCCAATCCTTTGTCATTCGAGTTGTGAGGAACATCCCCTGTTTCTCCCTGTCCATTCGGACTCGGATATATGTTTCCTTCGAAATCGTGATTAACTCGTGCCGTATCCACAAAATTGTTTGTTGTATGTGAAAGGGAGAAATGGGACTCAAAGTTAAGGCGGTCGTTCAGTATTCCGCTTTTTATCAATTTGTTTTCCAACATAAACATTCCTGATTTGTTTTCGGCATGTTGTATGTTTTTTAAGATACCTTGGATTTCATTGAAACGATTGTAATACCCGAACTCGGTACTAATCTCATCGAGCCAAAGTTTCGTGAAAGCAATTTTTCCCTTCAACATATACGAACGAAAACGGTCATGGTCACGTCTTACTAACAGATTTTCTCTCTCGGGAACTCTGAAAGAGTAGTCATTCTTTGCAGATGTATAATAACCTCCCGCACCGAGTAGAATGCCACTCTTTGGAAAATTCTTGCGAGAGAAGACACTTCCTTTATGTGTTTGGTAAGATCCGAATTCATACGAGGCATCTAAATAATCCGTACTAAACTCTTTAGTAACGATATTGACGGCTCCCCCCAATCCATCACATCCGAAACGAGCGGGTATGATACTCTTATAGACTTCTATTCTTTCTATAATGTCTATCGGAATTTCATCAAGAGAAAAAGCCCCGTCAGAAGTACTCATTGGTATTCCGTCCCATAAGATTTGAATGCGGTTTCCTTCCAATCCATGAACAATAATTCTCGAACTGCTTCCCAAACCGCCAGTCTGCCCAACTTTCAAACCTATGGTTTTATTCAAAACGGTTTCTAACGAAATAGATCTACCTTGAAGTTCTTTTGCATTTATTACAGAAACTGCTTCAGGCGACTCTCTGAGTATTTGTGCTCTTGTTTTTCCTACTACGACTACATCTGCCAGCTCTGTTGATTCCGGGAGTAGTCTTATGATATAACGCATCCCATTTGCGGTAATCGTATCGGTAATGGTCTGATAACCGACATAACTTACCATAAGCATAAGTTTTTGATTACTTGATGCACTTAGTTTTGCAATACCTTTCCTGTTTGTAGTCGTACCATTCGTGTACGTTGGAGCATTCAAACCTTTCCATTGTACGGCGGCAAATTCTATACTGTTCCCATTTTCTGCATCAATAACTTTTATTTCTGTTGGTTGCAGTTGTGCAAACATAGGAAAAGACCACAACGATAGAAAGCCGACAATGAGCATTCTTTTGTATAAATGGACTATTGAGCTGATTGACATATCATATTTGTTTGTGAGATTCTGTGCAAAGGTACTTACCTTTCGAGCAAATAAATAACCCTATTATACACGCTTATACCCCTGTTGTGTTTATATGCGAGCAAATTGTTGTTTTGGGGCAGTGTAATGCTTATCGGGGTTATTTTATCCCTGTTTGTTGCCGTACTTTTGCAACAGAAAAAATCAAAACGACACATATATGGATAAACAAAAAGTCAGACCCCTTGATGAGGAACGGGAGAGCCGTAGCCTGCTCTCCAATGTTGTGGTTATATTGCACCTTATTTTAGGCACACTCCCTATACTGCTTGTAGTGTGGGCGGTTGACAAGTTGATGAATAGTACACTCTCTCCCATAATAGTTTGGGGTATTGGAGGAATAATGATACTGTTGGCAATGCTTAGAGGCGTATTCTATGGAACCTCGATTTGGCGTGCACACCAGTCGGCTTACAATGCCCTTACACGATTGAGGTTGCGTATCATAAGTCATCTGCAACGCTTGCCGCTCGGTTTCTTTCAAGAACGGAAAGTTGGCGACTTGGTGAATATTATTAACCACGATGTGGAACAAATTGAAATTTATTTAGCACATGGATTACCCGAAATCCTTTCGGCTACGCTTTTTCCAGCCTTACTCTGGGTAATCATTATGGTGTTAGACTGGCGTTTGGGGCTGTCGCTCATTTCTCTTTTGCCTGTGGCATTTCTTCTGCAAATGGCTGTCAAAACACTTTGGGGAAAGAGCTTTCAACACTTTATGGAAAGTACGCAAAAAATGTCGGAAGACCTTTTGGAATATGTGGCTACCATATCGGTAATCAAAGCCTTC
The DNA here is from genome assembly GCF_000477535.1 of Segatella salivae F0493. Taxonomy (NCBI): domain Bacteria; kingdom Pseudomonadati; phylum Bacteroidota; class Bacteroidia; order Bacteroidales; family Prevotellaceae; genus Segatella; species Segatella salivae. Next base: position 4,866 of record NZ_AWGW01000026.1, on the reverse strand, counting down.
AGTAACGAGGAAAACAGAACGGAACGGGTACTTGGTGGTATGCGCGACTACATCCGTTGGGTAAAGCGGAGCATGTTTAGCGTTACCGTTCCCATGACATTGATAACGATGTTCTTGGAAGGTGGTATCGTGGTAATGACTCTTATTGGACTATGGATGATGAGTTCGGGCGAATTAACTGTAGCTCGTTTTATCCTTGCCTTGATATTGGGCGGTTTATTCTCGTCCTCCTTTGCTAAGTTGGCTACATTCCAACATTTCCGAATCGTCTATGGTCAGTCGTTGGCAAAAGTGCAGTCCATCACAGAGGTACAGACAAAGGACACGGCGGACAAGAAAACGGATACGACACAAACGGATGTTTGTTTCGAGCACGTTACATTTTCCTATCCAAACAAGGAAGACAATGCGCTAAAAGATGTATGTCTTCAATTTCCGAAAGGTAGTCATACAGCTATCGTAGGCGAGTCAGGGTCGGGAAAAACCACGCTGGCAAGTTTGATGATGGGGTTCTGGCACCCCCAAACAGGTACTATCCGATTGGGAGGAGAGAATATTACGGAACTCTCCGAACGTAATATCGCTGATTATTTTTCGATGGTACAGCAGGAGGTTTTTCTCTTTAACACAACCATTCGGGATAATATCCGTATAGGAGGACCTACCGCCACACAAAAGGAAGTGGAAACGGCAGCACAGCGTGCTCATATTCATGATTTTATCATGGGATTGCCGAATGGTTATGATACGCTGGTAGGCGAAGCTGGCGTAAAATTCTCCGGCGGAGAAAAACAGCGTATTTCCATTGCCCGAATGTTGCTCAAAGACTCTCCAATAGTTATTCTCGATGAAGCCACCGCTGCTTTGGACGGAGAGAATGAGAAACTAATCCAAGAAGCTCTTGACGAATTGCAGCGCAACAAGACCGTCATTACCATTGCCCATCGTCTCAATACGATTCAGGATATGGAGCGTATTGTTGTGATGGACAAAGGGCAGGTTGTCTCAAAAGGAACACACCAAGAACTGATGAAAGACTGTTCTCTGTACCGCAATATGACGGAGACGCAAGAACAAGTAAGTAAATGGCAACTGAAAGAAGAGGAGGTATAAACAATGGTACGCAATATATTGAATGAATTGACCGCTCGCGGAGTGCGGCATCTGATTATCTCTGCACTGTTTTTCGTGGTTTATGCTCTTTGTGGCACGGCAATCATGCTAACCGTCTTGTTCCTTATCGACCGTCATATACAAGGAGAAAGCATCTCTTTCATTTCGGCAGCATGGTTACTTGGCGGTCTGCTGGTATTGAAAACCCTATCCAATGCCATTGCCGATATGAGCAAGCATTTTGCCGGATTTGATCTTGTGGAACGTATCCGCGAGAAAATCATATTGAAACTGAAAATGTTCTCACTCGGTTTCTATACCAATGAGCGTCTGGGAGAGATAAGTACAGTCATTCACAAAGACGTGGATAACATGGAAATGGTGGTAGGACATCTATGGACACGGATGTCTGCTGATTTCATTGTAGCTCTGATACTTGGCATCGGACTGTTCTGTGTGGACTGGCGCATGGGATTGACAATGGTAGCCATTCTTCCTATTGCCCTGTTTTCTCTGTATCGGGGCATTCGCTCGGGAATGAAAGCACAGGAAGAGTCTCAGGACAATCTGGCGGATATGGTCAGCCTCTTTGTAGAATACGTCAAGGGCATTCCGGTTTTGAAAGTGTTTGGAGGAAAAGGAATGTTCCGTGACAGACTTGACCACTCTGTCAGTGAATTTGGAGAAAGCAGTAAGAATACTTCTCGTTTGGCAGCTGTGAGTGTGGGCAGATACACTTTCCTGATAGAATTGGCTTTCGCTCTGATGGCTACAATCGGTCTTTGGTGGACACAGCAGGGGGAACTTTCTCTTTTCGCTTATTTAATGTTTATCATCGTCTCAAAAGAATTCTACAAACCTTTTGTCAATATGGAGAGTCATTGGCTGAATTACATCAAGGTAAAAGATAGTTACGGACGCATTTCCCATTTATTGAATGCTCCTGTTATCACCATTCCTGAACAGCCGAAAACAGCAACCCATTTCAATCTTTCCTTTGACAAAGTGGATTTCCATTATGAGAAGGAAGGTTTTGAGATGAAAAATCTCACGTTCCATGTTCCCGAAGGAACGGTAACGGCACTTGTCGGATCGTCAGGTTCTGGTAAAACAACCATTACCAGCCTGTTACTCCGTTTCTGGGAACCGCAGACCGGCAGTATCCGTATCGGTGGTATAGACATTCGAGAAATGGACTATGATTATCTGCTCGGTAAAATCAGTGTAGTGATGCAAAATGTTATTCTCTTTTCAGATACCATTGCCAATAATATCAAAGTGGGCAATCAACATGCTACGCAGGAAGAAATCGAAGAAGCAGCACGTAGAGCGATGATACACGACTTTATCATCAGCCTGCCGGAAGGTTATGAAACAAAAATCGGAGAAAACGGTTTGGGACTCTCCGGAGGGCAGAAACAAAGGCTTTCAATCGCCCGTGCTTTCTTGAAAGACGCTCCCATCATTCTTTTGGACGAGATAACGAGCAATGTTGACCCTGTCAATGAATATAAGATACAACAGGCAATGTCTTCCCTTATCCGAAATCGCACAGTCTTGGTCATTGCCCATCATTTGCAAACCATCCGTAATGCTAATCAAATTATTGTGATGGACAAGGGACACCTTGTAGAGAACGGGACGCATGCAGAACTTGCAGCAAAAAACGGAATGTACTGCAAATTGCTGTCTATGCAATAACCTAATCAATGAAAAATATGGAGGTATGGTATTTGAACCATACCTCTTTTTTACCATTTCCATCCATATCAACGCTACAAGTACGCAGTTATCTACAATTGCTAACACATACTATTTCTTTGATTTTCCTTTGTCCGTGCACCGCTGTTAATGTCATTAAAAACATTGTAATATGGACGAAAAAATCAAAGACCAAGAAGAATGCTACTGCCATCGATGAGTCAAAGGTTGATTGGAAGCAACTCGATAATCTCGGACTTACCCGTGAGCGATTGGAACAAAGCGGAGAATTGGACAAAAAGCTCAATTGGCAGAAGAGTAATCTCTTAACGATTGCCGTACCTATTAGAGACACTACTATCTACACCGAAGCTCGCCTTGCTTTCCGCACAGATGATAGCGGCAATATCGGTTTGGCAATTCATCCTTTGAGAAAAGAACCACAGCTTGACTTTCCCTATATGGGCTACAAGTTCTCTCCCGAAGAAAAGGAGGCACTTCTCACTACGGGCAATCTCGGTAAAACTATCGAAGTAACACCCAAGAACGCTGAGCCTTTTTCTGCTTACGTCTCTATCGATCCGCAGACCAACGAAATTATAGCCCTGCGTGCTGACCATGTGAATATCCCCAAGGAAATCAAGGGTATTACCCTTTCCGATGCACAGTATAAAGACCTTGTGGAAGGTAAGGCTATGAAGGTGGAGGGCATGACCGCCAAGAGTGGAAAAACTTTCAATGCCACGTTGCAGGTTAATGCCGAGCGAAAAGGCATTAAGTTCATCTTTGACAATAACCATGGTTTTAAGGAACGGCAGCAGCAGACACAGCAGCAAGGTGCCCCACATAAGCTTTGCGGCTTAGAGTTATCAGATAAACAGCGTGAAGCCTTGGATAGCGGTCGTACACTATATCTAAAGAATATGGTGGATAAACAAGGGCAACCTTTCAACGCGTACGTTCGTATGGACAAGGAACAGAATAGACCACGTTTTTACAAGTGAAATCCTGACAAGAAGCAGGAAACTGGAAAAGAAAAAGTGGTTGCCGTAGCCGAAGAACACAAAACATAGGTAGCTGTCAATAACCACGGTAAGACCAATGAAGCCACCAAGAATGTGAAATAGCCACTCAAAACGGGACAAACACAACCTACTGCCGAGCAGAAGCAAAAGCAGGACGAGAACAAGCAGAAGAAGTCTCGTGGACGTAAGATGTAACCTTTAATTCTATTATCGACTATGACAACTTGTATTATTGCCGAGAAACCCTCGGTAGCCAGAGATTTTGCCTGCATCGTAGGAGCAACAAGCAAGCAAGACGGATATATTAGATGCCTATGAGAGTGCTTACACCATCATGCTTAACCTCAACCGTTCGTGGATTCAAAAGCAGGATGATTTCTTTGTGGAATCACCTATTATTCTATTGGCAGCCATCATCTGGTTCCTGAAGATTTATGAGAACGGAAAGTATTGCACCTTTCCCCATGCCATCGAATTTCTCAACCGTCCCTACGCACAGATATTCCCGATACTCACTTCCTACGATGAACTTGCCAACTACCTTTCTCCTTTTATGGACGCATGAGAGGGTGGCGCACAGGACCAGTTACAGGGACAGATTGCCAGTGCCAAGATACCGCTTTCGCGTATGATAAGCCCTGCCCTTTATTGGGTGATGACGGGGTGATGATTTCTCGCTCGACATCAACAATCCCAATGAGCCAAAAGTGCTTGTCGTAGGGAATAATCCCGACCGTCAGAATATCTATTCGGCTGCACTTGGACTTTACAATAGTCGTATTGTGAAGCTCATTAACAAGAAGAAGCAACTCAAATCGTCTGTGATAATCGACGAGTTGCCTACCATATATTTCCGTGGACTTGATAATCTTATCACTACTGCCCGAAGTAATAAGGTCGCAGTGTGCTTAGGATTTCAAGATTTTAGCCAATTGACAAGGGATTATGGAGACAAGGATAGCAAGGTAATACAGAACACAGTGGGTAATGTATTCAGCGGTCAAGTCGTGGGCGAAACAGCCAAAAC